>CAIPBN010000135.1 GCA_903863315.1 uncultured Verrucomicrobiota bacterium
GATGTGGAGCAAATCCGCCGCCGGGGAGACCAATGAGTTTGCCCCAGTTTCCAATCTCCGTGTGCCGGCTTCCTGCTGCTGGGAGCGTTTCGTCAACGGGGTTGCACTGGGAGATGAGTGACTGGAGCTGCCTTGGAGTTTTGCGCTGCCGATGGACTTCCTGAACAAACTCGCGCCCAAGCACGGCTGGATCGACCTCACCGTCATTGCCGGGCTGCTGCTGATTGTGAACGGGTTCTTCGCGCCGCGGGATTTTGGGTGGCTGCATTTGCACCCGACCCCCTGGCTGCTGTTGCCGGTGCTCATGGGCTGCCGCTACGGCTTTGGGTCCGGCATGGCGGGGGCCGCTGTGGCCGGGCTGGTGGTGACGATTGGGTTCTTCCAACAGGCCGAGGTGCATGCTCCGAACTCGCTCGCCCAGGCCCAAAGCGTGCTGGAGAAGCGGAACAATCAGGTGGCTATCGTCGTGCTGGACGGCCGCCCCGTCACGAGCCGGCCGTCGCTGCAAAACCAGCAGCTCGACGTGCTCGTGGGCGTGTTGCTGCGGCAGCACGGGTATTTGTTCGCCGCCCTGTTTGCGGCCGGCGGCATCTGCGGCCAGATTCAACGCGGCTTCCGCTCCCGTGAAATCCTGGTCACTGCCCAGGCGGAGCGCGCCTCCGAACGGCTCAAACGGCTGGACACCGACCTGTTCCTGCTGCGCGAGGCCAAGGCGGAGCTTGAACGCATGCTCGCCACGCGCGACGCGGAGTTGTCCACGCTGGACGCGGAGATCCGCCGCCTGTTTGACAGCGAGGGCGACGAGTTGTGGCAGGACATCCTGCTGCTGCTGAACCGTCAGGCCCGGGTCACCGATGCGGCCGTTTACAAGCTGGCGGACGGTGGCCAGACGCTCGTGCGCGCGGGGCTGATTGGCGGCTCCAAGTCGCTCGGCCAGCGGCTCAACACCAAGGATGTGGAGATGGTGGGGCTGGCGCTGCGGAGCAAGTCGGCGGTTACCATCCCGGAATTTTGGGAACGGGCGGCGGTCGAGCAGCGCGATTACCTCATGGTGGTGCCCGTTTTCGATTCCAGCGAGAAGCCGCTGGCCGTGCTCATCGTCACCGGGATGCCCTTCATCTCGCTGACCAAGAAGACCGTTTATCTCATCGCGCTCATCTGCCGCTGGGCGGCGCGCGTGGCCGAGGTCGAGGCGCAAGCGAGCACCACCAGCCGGGTGATTGAAGGCATCGAAGGCCAGCGCGTGTTCACCGAGCAGTTCTTCCGGCAGAACGTCCAGCTCGCCTTCGACTCTGCGAGACAGCATGGCCTGCCGTCGGCGGTGGTGCTGTTCACCGCCGCGCGGTTGCCCAAGTCCAAGCAGGCCCGACTCGTGGCGCTCATCATGGCCAACATCCGCGGGGGCGATTTCCCGGCCGAAATCAACCTGCCGATTCCGCATCTGGCCGTGCTGCTGCCGCTCTGCGGCGAGCGCGGCGTGGGGATCTTCTCCGAGCGCATCCTCGCCGCCTGCCGCAAGGACACGGAAATCGGCGCGCACCTCCAGTCACACGTCGTCAATCTGGACACCGTGACGAGTCTGGAGCAGCTCTGGACTGACCTGACCCGGCATGTGGCGTGACCCGCAAGCGCTTTGTTGGGGCCTGACCGGGCGAAGTCCGGCGTTTGCGCCGTTGCTGGCTGGCGGTTCCACCTCTTCCTCCCTTGGCTGCTAAACGCAAATCAAGTCCGCCGGCTGAAGCGCCGCCAAGTGCCAGCCCGGAGCCGGTTTCTGGCTGGCGCTCGATGTTGAACCTCGCGGCGGTGCCCGGGGCAGTTCTCGGTGTCGTGCTGGAGACGCTGTCCGTGCGGGCCTTGCTGGCGGCCGAGCCTTCGGCCGGGGCGGTGCTGGGCTGGCACCTGCTCGCTTTGATCTGCGCGGTGCCGGCCCTGCGGCTGGCGTTTCCAGAAACTTACCGCCAGTTGTCGTGGACGTTTGGCGCGCTGGTAGTGGGGGCGGCCCTGCCGCTGCCTTTGGTGGGTCCGTTGTTTCTGGCGTGTTACCGGCTGCTGCTGCTGCTGGAACCGGCGCAAAATGTGGACACGAAGTATGTGCTGGGCACCACCCAGTATCTGACCTTGCCCCGTTACGACTTGGACCCGGATATGGCCCCGCGCTCCGTCACTGAGATTCTCAACGGCAAGGACAACGTCGCCCGCCGTGCCGCCATCCTGGCCTTGCGCGTGGTCGAGCCGAAGAAGTCGCTGCCGCTCCTGCAAAAGGCGATTCAGGACAGTGACGAGCAGGTGCGCCTGCTGGCCCAGACCCAGTTCAACCAGATCATCGCTGGGCTGGAAGGCCGGGTGAAAGTGCTCGAAGCCGGCCTGGCCGTGCCGCCGCGTCACTTGAACAAGCTGCTGCCGTTGGCCGAGCAGTATCACGAGCTGGTGTATCTCGGGCTGGCCACCGACGAGACCCAGACCATCTATCTCGGGCGCGCGCTGGAGTTGCTGGAGGAGGCGATCCAACTGGCGCCGGAGCATACCCCGACTCGCTTCCTCCTCGTGAAATGCGCGCTCAAGTCCGGGCGCATCGACCAAGCGCGGGCGGCCATCGAGTTCCTGCGCAAGAAGGGCTGGCAGCCGGAGGTGCTCGTCCCTTGGGAGGCGGAAATCGCCTTCCTGGAGCGCGATTGGCCCAAGCTGTCCACGACGCTCCAGCAGTTGGAGCTCACGGGCACCACCCCTGGCGTGCTGCGGGGGGCAACCGACTTCTGGCTCCTGCCCGCCAAAGGCTGAACGATGCGCATTTCTCCGCTTGCTCGAAATCCTGTTCCTGCACCCCGCACGGGCGCAGCCGACAGGTTCATCCTGACGCGCAAGGGTGGCCGGGGGATCGACCGATGAAACCCGCCCCCAAACCTGAACCGGTTGCGGACGTGACGCTCTTTCTGGAGGGCACGTATCCTTACGTGCTGGGCGGAGTCTCCTCGTGGGTGGACCAGATCATCAAGGGCCTGCCGGAGCTGAAGTTCTCCCTGTTTTACATCGGCGCAAAGCACGACCCCAACGCCAAACGGCATTACAAGCTGCCGGACAACGTGCTGACGCTGAAGGAGGTCTATCTCCATCAGGAACTGTCCCGGCGCGAACAAAAGCGCCGGCGCATTCCCGCCGAGCTGCGGCTCGCGCTCTACGATTTGCTGGGCAGGTTCTATCTCGCCAAGACCGAGGCCGAACGCATGGCGTCCTTCTGGGCCGCGCTGGATGCGTTGCAGGAAGTGGAGACACGGTTCCGCTTCGGCAACCTGCTCCGCGACCGCGAGGTGTGGGACATTCTCGTGGAGGCCTACGAGGAGTTCTGCCCCGACGAGTCTTTCATTGATTACTTTTGGACCGTGCGCTTTCTGCACCTGCCCTTGTGGAACCTCTGGAAGGCGCGCGACCTCGTGCCGCCCGCCCGCGTGTATCACAGTGTTTCGGCTGGCTACGCGGGCTTCATCGGCGCGGTCACCGCCCGGCGGCGGCATGCGCCCTATTTCATCACGGAGCACGGCATCTACACCAAGGAACGCATCGCCGAGATCAGCCAGGCTGACTGGATCTACGAGCCGGACCGCTTCCAGATCAACTTCAGCGAGGGCCTCGGCAAGCTGAAGCAGATGTGGATCAACCTCTTCATGTTCCTAGGGCAGGTGGCCTACGATCAGTCCGCGAAAATCATCACCCTCTATTCCGGCAATGCCGCGACCGAGGTGGAGTTCGGGGCCGATCCGAAGAAGATTTCCATCATCCCCAACGGCATCGAGCCCACGCGCTTCAATGCCATTTACGACCAGCACATGGCCCGCTGGCAGACCAATCCCGAGAAGAAATACGTCGGCTTCATCGGTCGGGTGGTGCCCATCAAGGATGTGAAGACCCTGCTGCGCGCCGCCCGCGTGGTGTGCGAGCGGATGCCGGAGGTGGAGTTCCTCATCGCCGGTCCCTACGCCGAAGACCCAATCTACTTCGACGAGTGCCAGAAGATCGTGAAGCTCCTGCACATTGAGGAGAAGGTGCACTTCCTCGGCATGAGCAAGATCATGGACGTGCTCCCGCGCATGGACGTGCTGGTGCTCACCAGCATCAGTGAGGGCCTGCCGCTCGTCGTGCTGGAAGGCATGGCCGCCGGCAAGCCCAACGTGTGCAGCGACGTCGGCGCGTGCCGCGAACTCCTGTTCGGCCGGACGCCGCCGGACAAGGCACTGGGCCGCGCCGGCCGGCTCACGAAGATCATGTCCCCCGCCGAGACGGCCCACGCGCTCATCGCCATCCTCTCGAACCCCGAGACCTGCGTGAAGATGGGCGTGGCCGGCCGCAAACGCGCCGAGCAGTTCTACAGCATGACGGCAATGCTCGGGGACTACCGGGGCCTTTACGATGAACTGGCCGGCAAGAAGCCGCCGACCCGCACTCAGTCAGTCCCTGCGCCAATCGCCCCGATAGCGGCAACCCTGGCTCCAGCCCCCACCAACGCGCCGTCCCCGCGCCGTCCGAAAGGCCTTCCGTGATGAGCAAGACGCCGCCGCCTTGGAGCGCAGCCGGGGGAGCTGCGGTTGAGCAAGGCTGCTAGGCTGCCTTTCCCTCGTGTGAAGAAGAACCGCCTGAAATGCCCTGCGACGCCGGAAGAGTTCTTCACCACCGTGGACACGGAGTTCGGCTTCCTCGTTTCTGAGAATGGCTATCAGCGAGTGGTTCCCTCTGACCAGCCCTTCACGGTTGAGTATCGGCGCGGCACGCTTTGTATTCGCGTCTCCGGCGTCAGTTACGGCTTCGGTGCTTGCCTGCAATTTTTCGTCGATGGCGAGTCTCTACCCCTTTGGGTGGTGATGACCAAACTCACAGTGCGCAAGGCAGAGCTGACAGACAAGCCGCAGTTGGACGCGTTGCGCGAGTATGCGTGGCGGTTGAGGCACGAATGCTCCGCCCTTGTTGCCGGTGACTTTGCGGAGGTGGAGAGGACTCGTGAGGCTGTCCGCGAGAAGCAGCGGCAAATTGAAGCAGCGCGACAAGCTGACAAACGCGGACGGTTCTTCAGCATCGCCGATAAGCTTTTCCGTGCTCACCAGTTCGCAGAGTGCGTGACCCACTTGCAGCAGAGTCCATACGAGTTGAGCGAGACTTGGAAGGCACGGTTTGAGTATGCTCAACGGCACACTTAACCACGCGGCGCTAGTCGCTGGGTGTCGTGCCCGCGCTTCGCGCTAGGCCATTTTCATCTGTATTCCCTTTGTGACTTCCTGAATAGCCCCCTCGAAATCCCCATCCGACACCAGCGACCAATATCATGAAGCCCACCCTGTTCCTCCCGCTCTTCCTTGCCACGCTGCACGCAGTCGTCGCCGCTTCGCCCATCGCTGACGCGTTAAAACCCTTCGTCGAGAAGGAAGAGCTGGCCGGAGCCGTCGCACTCGTGGCGAACAAGGACAAGGTGCTCGCCGTCGAGGCCGTCGGTTTCGCTGACCGTTCGACCAAACGGCCCATGAAGACTGATGCGCTCTTCTGGATTGCCTCGCAGACCAAGCCCATCACCGGCACCGCGCTGATGCTGCTCGTGGATGAAGGCAAGCTGACGCTCGACGACGCGGTGGAGAAATACCTGCCCGAGTTCACGGGCCAGAAAGTCGTGGACGGCAAGAATCCCGACGGCTCCCCCATCCTCAAAACTCCCGCCCACCCCATCACCGTTCGCGAAATCCTCAACCACACCAGCGGCCTGCCGTTCAAGTCCAAGGCCGAGGAACCCACCCTCGACATCCTCCCGCTGCGCGATGCCGTCCGCAGCTACGCCGCCGCGCCGCTGGGCTCCGAGCCGGGCACGAAATACCTCTACTCCAACTGCGGCATCAACACCGCCGGCCGGCTCATCGAGGTCATCTCCGGCATGAGCTACGAGGCGTTCATGGATGCGCGCCTGTTCAAACCGCTGGGCATGAAGGACACCACCTTCTGGCCCACGAAGGAGCAGCTCACGCGCCTCGCCACGCCGCACAAGCCCAACGCCGCCAAGACCGGCCTCGAAACCAACGCCATCGTCTATCTCCGCTACCCGCTCGATGACCGCACCAAGCGATTCCCGATGCCCGGCGGCGGTCTCTTCTCGACCGCGAGCGACGTCGCGAAGTTCTGCCAGATGGTGCTCAACGGCGGCGAGTTGAACGGCAAGCGCTATCTCTCCGCGAAGGCCGTGAAGGAAATGACCAGCCGCCAGACCCCTGCCGGCATGAAGGAAAACTACGGTGTCGGCTGGGCCACCGGCCCGACCTTCGGCCACGGCGGCGCGCTGGCCACGAACATGAACATTGACCCCGCGCGCGGCCTCGTTTTCGTCTGGCTCGTGCAGCACTCCGGCTTCCCCGGCGAGGGCAACAAGGCGCAGGGCGTCTTCAAGAAGACGGCGGAGGAGCTGTTTGGCAAGCAGCCTTGACGCTGCGGACTGCCAACCGTCGCGCTGTGGTGCGAACCTGCGCCACGCGGCTACGAGCTTAGTTCACATTCCGAGTTCAAGCCTCTGAGGGAGCCAGCCGAGCGCCCGGCGGGGCAAATGAGCAGACCTGTGGGAGCAGGGTTGGAGGATGCTATTACAGCCGGAGCGGAGGCGGCTTGCACAGCCGGCTTCTGGAGGGCCGTGTAAACTTCCTCGATGTCCTGAATGATGCGTGGCCAGCCGAGCCGAAGGACGGTTTGGCGCGCGCGATTTCGCAGTCGCGCGATTTCGCCGGACTGCGTCGCCAGGCTCTTCGCGAGATCACAGAACTGGCTGTTGTTTCCAGGCTGGGCCAACAGCCCATTCTCGCCCGAACGGATGAGCTCGCTGGCCGCCGCGTGATCGAAAGCCAGCACCGCCAAGCCGCTTGCCATCGCCTCGGGCGTCACGTTGCCGAAGGTTTCGGTGAGGCTTGGAAACAGGAAAACGTCTCCCGATGCGTAGTGGCGGGCCAAGTCCTCTCCTTTGCGGATGCCGGCGAAAACTGCGTTAGGGCAAAGCCGCTGCAATTCCTCGCGCGCCGGACCGTCGCCGACGAACACCAGCTTGCTGTCCGGGCGCACCTGCCGAATCCGCGCAAAGGCTGAGATCAACACCGGAAGGTTCTTCTCCTCCGCGAGCCGGCCGACGTAGAGCACGGCCAAGGATTGCGGGGCAACTCCCCACGCATCGCGGAGGGCCATGCACCGCTTGGCCGGGTCGAATTGCCGCGTGTCCACGCCACGAGCCACGACACGCAGGTTCGTAAGTCCTTTCGCGGCCAGCTCGATGGCCAGTGCGCGCGTGGGCACCATCGTGCAGCCGGTCCGGTTGTGGAACCACCGCAGATAACCCATGATGGGCCGGGCAAGCCAGCCCACTCCATAGTGCGCGCAGTAGGAGTGAAAGTTGGTGCGAAACTCGGAGGCCACTGGGAGGCCCAGTCGCCGCGCAGCCGCCAGCGCCGACAAACCCAGCGGCCCCTCGGTGACGATGTGAACCACGTCAGGCCGTTGGGCGCGCCAGAGTCGCGTGAGCCGGTTCATCGCCGGGAGTCCCATCTTGAGCTGCCCGTATTTCGGGATGGGCACCCCCGTGACAAACACTTCGCGCGGGCTTAAACCCGAAGATTGTCCGGCCGGCTCGCCTTGGCTCGGCCGGACAAGGGTGATTTCATGGCCTGCTTCGCCCAGCCCTTTGACCACTTTAGCGATGGTCTGGGAGACGCCGTTGACTTCGGGCGGATAAGTCTCGGTGACGATGGCAAGGCGAAGCTGCTGTTTCCTGACTTGGTGGTTGGGCGGCATCGGTTGCTCCGCAGCGAAGGCGTCACTCATGTCTTCACGCTGGGACGGCAAAGTTACAGCTCGAAGTCGGGGTGATAACAATTGGCAAACGACCCTCAGGTTTAGCTCAATTGTTTCGTGAAGGTAATTGCTTAGTCGCGCTCCCGTAACGCGGACTCTACAGGTTGTGGCTCGTTCAAAGGCAGCCCACCAAGGGTTGCCGGACCAACTCGGCAAACCACGACAACGCTATGACAAATTTTTTACAGTGCCTCCACACCCAGCGGATGGATGACCACCGGTATTACCATCACAGCCGCATCAACCAGTCGCTGCATTTCATCAGCGCCATCAGCTTCCTCGTCGCCTACGTATTCCTGTTCATCCAGCCAGCGTGGGCGGCGCTCATCGCGTGGTTCATCTCCATGCCCAGCCGGCAGGCCGGGCATTTCTTCTTTGAGCCGCGTGGCTATGATGAGGTGAACCAGGCCACGCATGAGCACAAAGAGGACATCAAGGTGGGCTACAACCTCCAGCGTAAGGTCGTGCTCATGTCGCTGTGGGCCGCGATTCCGCTCGCGCTGTATTTCGACCGCAGTTTCTTCGGGCTGTTTGCAGCCACGGGCACCTGGGAAAACTATTTCCACTCGCTCGGCATCCTGTGGCTCTGGCTTGGCGCGGGCGGGCTGCTCTTCCGCACCATCCACCTGTTTTTCCTCCAAGACATCCAGACCGGCCTCGTGTGGATGACGAAGATTCTCACCGACCCGTTCCACGACATCAAACTCTACCACCGGGCACCGCTCTTCCTGCTGAAGGGCGAGCTGATTGACCCGATGCATCATGTGCGGGAAAATCACCGCACGTCGTCGCCAGCCTGAGTCACCACCCGAAGCGATGCCGCAGCATTTCGCGCAGCAGCCCGCGGCGAATCACTTTGTTCGTCAACGCTGGGTTCCGCCACCACCAGCCGTCCTCGGCCATCGCGCGGGCGGCCTGCACGAAGCGGCTTTGCACCTCCGCGAAGTCCTGCTCCGTGTAGTTCAGGCTGAAGATGAACCGACCGGTGCCCACCCAGCTCAACGCCAGGCCTTGCGCGCGCAGATAGAACTGAAACATCCAGTTGTAGCGGGACGGCTGCTCGTAAGTCACGGTCCAGATGGTCGAGAGGTTTGCCACGCGCGGCGGGAGGTTTTCCTTGGCGACTGCGGCGTTCAACTGCCCGGCCCGTTCGTTCCAGGTCGCGTCGAGATTCTGGTAGAGCGCCTGAATCTCGGGGGATGCCACGCTTTCGAGAAACACCTGCATCGTGGTCATCACATAGGGATGCGAGTTGAAGGTGCCGCGCGCGAAGCACAGGTCCGCCGGCCGGTCCTCCTTGAAGCGACGCATCAGGTCGCGCCGGCCGCAAAGCACGCCGACCGGCAGCCCACCCGCGATGGTCTTGCCGTAAGTGACCATGTCTGCCTGCAAGCCGAAGTATTCTTGCGCTCCGCGCGGCGCGAGCCGGAAGCCCACGAATACCTCGTCGAGAATGAGGACAATGCCGCGCGCCGTGCAGACCTCGCGCAGTTGCTTGAGCCACTGCGTGTAGGCGGCGCGGTCGAACTTCGCCTTGCGCCCGCTGTCCACCAGCGTCGAGTCGCCCGGCGCAGGCGCGTTCGGGTGCAGGGCCTGCAATGGATTGACGAGCACGCAGGCGATGTCCTGGCGCGTGCGCAGGACGTGGAGCGCCGCCGGGTCCAGGTCCTCCAAGGTGTAGGTGTGGCGCGGGGAAATCGGATTGCCCGGCCCCGGCTGCACATCCTCCCACCATCCGTGGTAAGCCCCGCAGAACCGCACCAAATGCGTGCGCCTTGTGTGATAGCGCGCGAGTCGCACCGCCTGCATCACCGCTTCGGTGCCGGACATGTGGAAGGAGACTTCGTCCAGGCCCGAGATGGCGCGCAGCCGCGTCACGTTTTCGGCCACGCAGGGATGATACGATCCCAGCACGGGCCCCAGCGCCTCCGCCCGCGCCGCGCCCTCGCGGATGCAGGCCTTGTAGAAATCCACCCCGAACACGTTCACCCCATACGACCCGGTCACGTCGTAAAAGTGATTTCCGTCCAAGTCCTGCACCATCACCCCGCTCGCCGACTCGACGAAGGAACCCACCTTCAAGTGCTCGCGGCAGTAGGGACTGAACTGAAAGGGCACGCGGTAAGCGCCGGTGAATTGCAGGTCCGAGATGCCCCCACGCGCCTCCGCCGTGAGCGCGATGGATTTGGGACTCCGTTCGCGGAGCAGGGTTGCGAGCCGCTCGAAACCGAGCTTCCGCCGCTCCACCACTTCGCCGGGCGCGCCGTCCGCGTTGAAGAACTCCTCCTGCCCATAGGCATAACCGGGAATCAACGCCGCGAACCGCTTGGCCATCTTGGAATGGCCAGTCAGCGAGCGATGCTTCGCCCGCGACAACTCCAGCCGCCGTTTCACGCGCGGCAACAGGACTGCCGCCGCGCCCATTGCCGCTCCGACCACCGCCATGTTGTTGCTAATCATTCTCGGTTCCTGATTTTGGAATCCGTCGTTCCCGCTCCCATCCACTCCACCCGACCGTGAGCACCCCAAGTTTCCGCGACCGCATCTTTCAGCAGGAGGACATCAACTTCCTTCTCACCAACCGCATTCCGCGGCTCTTCGTCACCCGCTTCATGGGCTGGTTTAGCAAAATCGAGCAGCCGCTCGTGCGCGACTTGTCCCTGTGGGCTTGGAAGCTGTTTACTGACCTGGATTTGAGTGACGCGAAGAAGGATCGTTTCACGAGTGTTCACGACTGCTTCATCCGGGAGCTGAAACCGGGCGCGCGGGTCGTGGACCCCGCCCCGGCAGCGCTCACCAGCCCCTGCGATGCGATTGTGGGTCAATGTGGAGTCGTGCAAGGACAACAAGTCTTTCAAGCCAAAGGGTTCCCCTATTCCGTGACAGAACTGTTCGGAAACGGTGACGAAGCGGCAAAATACGAAGGCGGCTGCTACGTCACCCTCCGCCTGCGCTCCAGCATGTATCACCGGTTCCACGCGCCCCATGACTGCCATCTCCGCCACGTCACCTATATCTCCGGCGATACTTGGAACGTGAACCCCGTCGCCCTCAAGCGCGTGGAAAAACTCTTCTGCAAAAACGAACGCGCCGCCTTCCGCTGCGAGCTGCAACCCGGGGGACCCACCATCACCCTCGTCGCGGTGGCCGCCGTCCTCGTTGCCAGCATCCGCATCCCCTGTTTGGGCGCGCTATTTCATCCCCGCTACCCCGGCCCCAACGAAATCCCCTGCGACGCCGCCTTCCGCAAAGGCCAGGAGATGGGCTGGTTCCAACACGGCTCCACCATCCTCGTCTTCGCGCCGAGGGGGTTCGCCTTGGCCGAGGGCATTCAGGAGGGGCGGGAAATCCGCATGGGCCGCCGGTTGATGGACATCAAAATGCCCTGGTCCGCTGCCGAGCGGGTATGAACACAACTTCGCGCCCAGCGTCTGGCTACTCGGTCCGTAGAATTAACTGAAGGCCACGATGAATTCCCCCTACGTCATTACCCGCGCACCCCTCTCCCGCCGCACCTTCCTGCGCGGCACCGGCGTCGCGCTCACACTGCCGTTCCTCGATGCCATGCGCCCCGCGTTCGGGGCCGACGCCGGCAAAGCCCCGCCGCGCCGGATGGTGTGCATCGAGACGAACATGGGCATCCTCCCGCAGTTCTTCTTCCCGGAGAAGGCTGGCAAGGACTACGCGGCCAGCCCGTATCTGGAACGCCTCGCGGCGCACCGTAATCAGATGACCGTGTTTTCCGGTGTGAGTCACCCGGGAGTCACCGGCGCGCATGCGGCAGAGAAATGCTTCATCACTGGCACGCCGCACCCCGAGCGCGGAGGCTTCCGCAACTGGATTTCCCTCGACCAGTTCGCCGCCGAGCGCGTCGGCAACCACACGCGCTATCCGTCGCTCGTGCTGGCCATGAGCAGCGAAGGCCAGACGCTGAGCTACACCCGCAGCGGCGCGCCCATTCCGGCGGAGAAGAGTCCGAAGAAGCTCTTTCAAAAGCTCTTCATCCAGGGCAACCCCAAGGAGGTCGCCGCCAACGTCGAGGCCATTAAGCAGGGCCGCAGCCTCCTCGATTTCGTCGGCGATCAGTCCAAGCGCCTGAACCGCTCCCTCTCGAAGGCCGACCAGGTGCGGATGGACCAGTATTACACCTCCGTTCGCGAGCTGGAGCAGCGGCTGCACAGTTCCGAGGAGTGGGAATACAAGCCCAAGCCCGTGGTCACTGCGAAGGCCCCCGACGACATTGATGATGCCAAGGAGTTCGTCGCCAAGACACGCCTGATGTTCGACGTGATGAAGCTCGCGCTGGAGACCGACTCCACGCGCCTCATCTCGCTGTTCATCGACACCGTGGTCATCCACAACATCACGCACCACGGCAACCGCCCCGAAGTCCTGGGCGAACTGCGCGGACACGAGGAAAAGCAGTTCGACGCCTTGAACGGCTTCCTCACCGCCCTAGCCGGCACGAAGGAAGACAACCAGTCCCTCCTCGACCGCACCATGGTTCTCTACGGCACGCCGATGGGTAGCGCGAACTCGCACTCGAACGTGAACCTCCCCGTGCTGCTCGCGGGCGGCGGTTTCAAGCACGGCCAGCACCTCGCCTTCAACACGACGAACAACTACCCGCTCACGAACCTCTACGTCTCCATGCTCCAGCGCCTGGGCATCGAGACCGACCAGTTCAGCACCGGCAAGGGCACGCTGCGGGGGCTGGAGCTGGCGTGATGTTGCATGACCTCGTCTTCCCTGCGCCCGCTGCTCTGGTGCGGCATCCTCTGGGCCGGCCTCACCGCCGCAACGTCCGCTGCTGAGTTCAAGCCCGCTTCGTTCTTCGCTAGCCATTGCACCGAGTGCCACGGTGGCGACGCCAAGAAGGGCGGCCTGGACCTGACCGCGCTCAAGCCGGATTTCGCCGCACGAGAAACTTTCGCACGGTGGGAAAAGGTCTTCGACCGCGTGGCCCGGGGCGAGATGCCGCCGAAGAAGAGCGCACAACCGCCGCCGGCGGCACGGGAGGCGTTCGTGAAATCGCTCGGCGGCGAACTGCACGCCATTTCCGCCGCGCAACAGCGCGAAGCGGGTCGCGTGGTCGTGCGGCGGATGAACCGCGTGGAATACGAGCAGACCGTCCACGATCTGTTCGGCATCACCGTGCCGCTGGCGGAGTTGCTCCCGGAGGACAACGCGGCGGCGGGCTTCGACAATGTCAGCAGCGCGCTGGAGACCTCCGCCACGCACCTCGTTCGCTACCAGCAGGCCGCTGACCGTGCGCTGGCCGCCGCGCTGCCGGCATGGCCGCTGACGAACACGGTGCGCCGCTGGACGGGGCGGCAGTTTCTCGAGAGCCGGCCCAAGCCGAATCGCGAGGGCACCGCGCCGTTCGTGCGCTTCGAGGGCGATACCATCGTGCTTTGCGCCCGCCTCTACAAACACGGCAGCGTCACCACGCCGCCCACGCCCGCGCCGGGCCGTTATCGCATCCGCGCCTCGGTGCGCGCCGTGAACACGGGCGGGAAAACCATCCCGATGCTGGTCGGCAAAATCAGCTCCGACCGCTTCGCCCACGAAAAACTCCAGCATGTGCTCGACCACTTCGATGTGCCGGCGGACCGCACGCGGGTCATCGAAGTCGAGGCCGCGCTGCCCGCGGGCGAGCAGGTGTATCTCGAAGGCATGGACCTGCCGTTCTTCCAGGACCAGAAGAAGCAGCGCAACGGCGAGCCGGTCGGCGACGATTTCAAAGGTCCCGGCCTCGCCGTGGATTGGATTGAGCTCGAAGGCCCGCTTGATGCCGGGCTTGGCTACGCACGGCTCTTCGGTGACTTGCCTCAAGTGCCTTCGCGCTACCTCGCCGACACGCTTGCGGGCAAGCCCGTGCGCGACGATTGGAAGAAGTGGAACGTGCCCGGCGAGTTCACGAAGTATCCGCTTTCGCCCGTCTCGACCAACGCTGCCGCCGACGCCGAGCGGCTGTTGCGCGCGTTCCTGCCGCGCGCGTTCCGCCGGCCCGTGAGCGACGAGACGGCGGCGCATTTCATCCGCTTCGCGCACGCCCAGCTCGATGCGGGCGAGACTTTCGGCGACGCGATGCGCGCCGCCTACAAGGCCGCGCTCTGCTCGCCGCACTTCCTGCTTTATGTCGAGAAGCCCGGTCGGCTCGACGACTTCGCCGTGGCCGCGCGGCTGGCGCGGTTGTTTTGGAATTCACTGCCCGACGACGAACTCACCGCGCTCGCGGCGAAAGGCGAGTTGACCAAGCCCGCAACTTTGCGCGCGCAGACCGAGCGGCTGCTGCGTGATGCGAAGGCGCGGCGCTTTGCCGCCAGCTTCACCGGGCAGTGGCTCGACCTGCGGAAGTTCCAAGACATGAAGCCCGACGCGCTTTACTTGGAATACGACGACCTGCTCGCGTGGGCCATGCCGCTGGAGACCACGAAGTTCTTCGACGAAGTGCTCGCGCGCGACCTGCCCACAAGCACGTTCGTCCACTCGGACTGGACCTTCCTCAACGCGCGGCTGGCGCAGCATTACGGCCTGCCCGGCGTGCTCGGCATGGAGCCGTGCCGTGTGAACCTTCCGCCCGGTTCGCGGCGCGGCGGCATCCTCACGCACGCCAGCCTGCTCAAGCTCACCACCAACGCCACCTACACCTCGCCCGTGAAGCGCGGCGCGTGGGTGCTGGAGCGCATCATCGGCCGGCCCCCGCCGCCGCCGCCCGCCGACGTGGCCGCCATCGAACCGGACATCCGCGGTGCGACGACGCTGCGCGAGCAGTTGGACAAGCACAAGAACGTGCCCGTGTGCGCGTCCTGCCACGTCCACATTGACCCGCCGGGCTTCGCCCTCGAAAGCTACGACGTGGTCGGCGGCTGGCGCGACCGCTACCGCGTGAAGCAGCCGCCGCCGAAGGGTGGCGACTACGTGGAGCTGGCCAACTACCCCGGCAAGAAAGTCTGGCTCGCCCGGCCCGTCGAGCCGGCCGGCGAGATGCCCGACGGCCAGGCCTTCGCGAACATTGATGACTACAAGCGCCTGCTCCTGCGCGACCCCGACCAGCTCACGCGCAATCTCGCGCAGAAGCTCCTCACCTACGCCACCGGTGCGGACCTCCAGTTCGCGGACCGGGCGGTTGTCGAGCAAATTGTCAGCGACGTGCGCAAGCAGAACCACGGCTTCCGGGCGCTCGTGCATGCCGTGGTGGCGAGCCCGGTGTTTCTGAGCAAATGACCGGGAGACCGAGAGATTGAGAGAATGAGTGACAGCGAGACAGTCCAGCGTGCGTCGCAGCGGAAGAAAATCATCCGGCGGCATACGGATTTGGAGGTTTATCAGATGGCTTTTGACACCGCGATGAAGGTGTTCGAGTTGAGCAAGAGCTTTCCCGTCGAAGAGCGGTATTCGCTGACAGATCAGATTCGCCGGTCGTCACGGTCGGTGTGCAGCAATCTGGCGGAAGCGTGGCGCAAGCGGCGCTACGGGGCTGCGTTCATCAGCAAGTTGAGTGACTCGGAAGGCGAAGCAGCCGAGACGCAAGTTTGGCTGCAGTTCGCGACGAAGTGTGGCTACATAGCCCCCGAATCCGCCCGAGAACTCTATCGCGCTTGCGATGACATTATTGGCAAGCTCGTCACCATGAGCACGAATCCCAAACAATGGACTTTGCAATGACCACAGCTCCACGTCCCCCCGTCCCTTCGTCCCTCCGTCTGTTTGGCCGCCGCCTCGACCGCCGCACCTTCCTTCGCGCCGGGGCCGTGTCACTCTCCCTGCCGCTCCTCGACGCGATGCTGCCCGCGGTCGTGGGTGCGGAATCCAAGGCGTTGGCGCAGGCTCTCCAGCCGCAGCGCATGGTGCTCCTGCACCGTCCGCTTGGCACGTATCACCCGTTCCTCTTTCCCGAAAAAGCCGGCCCGGACTACGAGGCCACGCGCTTCCTCAAGCTGCTCGAACCGCATCGCGGGCGCTTCACGGTCATCTCCGGCATGGGCCACGTCGGCTACCCGAACTCGCACCACACGGAGTCGGCCATCTTCACCGGCGTCGCGCCCGAGGGCATCAAGCGCGCGGACGACATCCACAACTCTGTCTCGCTCGACCAGTTTGTCGCCCGGCGCATCGGCGCGCAGACGCGTGTTCCGCACCTTGTGCTGAACACGGCGAACTGCGCCTCGCTCTCGTGGAATGAGAAAGGCGTGCCCACGCCCTTCGAGCGCAACCGCGCGCAGGTCTTCCGCCGCCTTTTCCTCGACGGCACGCCGGAGGAAATTGCCCGCGAAGTGAAGCGCCTCGAAACCGGCCAGAGCATCCTCGACGGCGTGCGCGGCCAGTTGAAGTCCCTCAGCCGAGAACTCGGCGGCGCGGACCGCGACCGCCTGGACCTCCTCGCCAATTCCATTCGCGAGGCCGAGGGTTTTCTCCAGCAGGACCAGGCCTGGGCCGCGAAGCCAAAGCCGAAGGTGGCGGCGACCGCGAAGGAGTTCGACCAAGCCGAGCACTGGGTCGCCGCGCAGCAGCAATGGTTCACGCTCGTCCAGCTCGCGTTGCAGACGGACTCGACGCGCCTCGTGGTGCTGGGCCTCGGCGAACACAACCAGAACGGCCAGCCCGACCTCGCCATCGGCCATCACGACGCCTCGCACCACGGCAAGGACCCGGCGAAAATCGAGCAGCTCGCGCGCTACGAGGAGAAGGAGTATCGCAACTTCGCCGGCTTCCTCGACCAGCTCGTGGCCGCCAACGAGAACGGCCGCCCGCTGCTGGACCGCACGCAAATCCTCTTCGTCAGCAACCTCGGCGACGCCTCCGCGCACAGCTCGGACAACCTGCCCGTCATTTTCGCCGGCGGCGGCTTCAAGCATCCCGGCCACCTCGCGTTCGACCGCAAGAAGAACACGCCCATGTCGAACCTCTTCGTGCGGATGCTGCAACACGCGGGCATCGAAACCGACCGGTTCGGCAGCAGCACCGGCGCGTTGTCAGAATTGAAGTCAGCATGAAATCCTTTTGCCTGCTTGTCTTGGGCCTGCTGACCGCGTCGTTGCCGGGTCGCGCGGCTACGGCGGAGACTGCCGACGCGGAAACGCGCCGCAAGGAGGTGCGGCAGACATTCCTCAACGACATCGTTCCGTTCCTCAAGGCGAACTGCTTCGAGTGTCACGGGAACAAGAAGCGGAAGGCGGGCGTGGATTTCTCGCGCATGATTAACCGGCCCGAGGCGGCGGATTACCGGCGGGTCTGGCAGCTCGCGCTCAACAGCGTGCGCGACCACGAGATGCCACCGCGCGACGCGGACAAGCAGCCCACGGACGCCGAGCGGCAGCGGTTCGCGGACTGGATTGGCACCATCAAATTCCTCAGCGTGAAGGACCCGGGCGTGTTCGTGATTCGCCGGCTGACGAAGGTCGAGTATGGCAACACCTTGCGTGACTTGCTGGGCGTGGACCCGGCAGTCGCGGCTGAGTTGCCGGAGGACGTGGCGGGTGAAGGGTATCTCAACGCCCTCTCGCCGTTGCAGACGGAGCAGTATCTCGGCATCGCGAACGCGGCGCTGGACCAGGCGCTCGGGCCCGTCGGCGGCAAGCCGACGAAGTTGCAGAAGACGCTGTTCGGCGAGCCGCCATCGCCCCGCAGCGATGCGCGGGAGGCGGCGCGGAAGGTGGCCCGTTCCTTCGCCCGCAGCGCGTATCGGCGTCCGCCGTCGGATGACGAAATCGAGGTGCTGCTCAAAGTCTTCGACCTCGCACGGGAGAACCAGCTTGCCTACCCGGCGGCGTTGCGGCTGCTTCTGAAGGCCGTGTTGGTCTCGCCGCAGTTTCTCTTCATCACGCCCGCGCAGGAGGCGGTGCCGGGCGAGGTCATCGTGCCGTTGGATGACTACCAGCTCGCGTCGAGGCTGTCGTATTTTCTGTGGGCCACCCAGCCGGATGCGGAACTGATGTCGCTCGCCGACAAGGGGAAGTTGCACGAGCCGGCGGTGCTCCGCGCGCAGGTGAAGCGGATGCTCGCGGACAAACGGTCACGCGCGCTCTTCGACGGCTTCGGCGCGCAATGGCTCGGCGTGGGCGGGCTGAAGGAAAAGACTTTTGACACGGCGAAGTTCCCGCAGATGACGCCCGCGTTGCGGCAGGCGATGTATGACGAGGCACGGCTGTTCTTCGAGAGCATCGTGCGCGAGAACCGGAGCGTCGTGAACTTCGTGGACGGGGACTACACCTTCCTCAACGGCACGCTCGCCCCGCTCTACGGCCTCCAAAAGAGCGTCAAGGGCGCGGAAATGCGCCGGGTGAAACTCGCCGATGCGAACCGCGGCGGCATCCTCGGCATGCCCGGAGTGCTCGCCGTGACCTCGATGCCCGAGCGCACCAGCGCGGTGAAGCGGGGCGTGTGGGTGCTGGAACAAGTGCTCGGCCAGCACGTGCCGCCCGCGCCGGCGAACGTCCCCACTTTGGAAAAGCAGGACCGGCAGAAGGTCGCGAACCTGACCTTGCGCCAGCGCACCGAATTGCACCGCACGAATCCCGCCTGCGCCAATTGCCACAAGCTGCTCGACCCGATTGGCTTCGGCCTCGAAAACTTCGACGCCATCGGCCGCTGGCGCGACCACGATGACTCGGGCGGGCCAATTGACGCGGCGGGCGAGTTGCCCGGCGGCAAGCGCTTCGCCACGCCGAAGGAGCTGAAGATCATCATCGCCAGCCGCCAAGATGACCTCGCGCGCAACCTTACGGAGAAGCTGCTGGCCTTCGCGCTGTGCCGGCGGTTGGAGGGTTACGACCAGCTCGTGGCTGACCAGCTCGCCGAGAACTTGGCCCGCGACGGCTACCGGATGCAGACCTTGCTGACCGAGATTGTCACGAGTTACCCTTTCCTCAATCGCCGCGTCCAAACCACCGTTACGACCAATGCAAAATAAATTCCGCCTCTCGCGCCGGGCCTGTCTGAAAGGAATCGGAGCCACGCTTGCCCTGCCGCTTTTGGAAACCATGGGCTGGGCCGAAGCGAAGGCCCCCAAGCCGCCGGTGCGCCTCGCGTTCATGTATATGCCGCACGGCGTCGTCATGGATCAGTTCTGGCCCAAGTCGCCGGAGAGTTTCCTCACCTCGCCGCCGCCAGCGTTGGAATCGCTGCGACCGGTGCTCGACCAATGCCTCCTGGTCAAAGGCATTTCGGGCGTGCCCATCGCGCCCTTCAACGGTGCACCGCACGCGCTCGAACTCTCCACCTGGCTCACCGCGAAACTGCCCGACGCAAGCCATCGCAATCGCATCGACATCGGCATCTCCGCCGACCAAATCGCCGCGAACTACTTTGGCGGCTTCACCGCGCTGCCGTCGCTGGAGCTCGCCACGATGCCGCAGACGCACAAGGAGAATCAGGAAGGACTGAACGAAGGCTATTACACCCATTGCAGTTTCAGTTCGCCCACCCAGCCTCTGCCCGCCGAGATCAACCCGCGCGTCGTGTTGAACCGTCTGTTCGGCAAGACCAACCAGCCCGGCCAGCCCACGCAGGTCAATCCCCTCGACCGCCGGATGCTCGACCTCGTGCTCGGCGGCGCGCGCGACCTGCGCCGCCGGCTGCCTAAGACCGACCAGGAAAAACTCGACGAATACCTCGACAGCGTGCGCTCGGTGGAACGCCGCATCGCCGCCATCGAACATCGCCAAAAGGAGGCGGCGCTTTCCAAGGCCGGCGTCAGCTCCGCCAAGCGCAACGCCGCCGACTCCCCGCCCATCGAGATCAAGATTCCCGAGGGCGACCAGCGGAGCGAATACATGCAGGTGATGTGCGACCTCAACGTTCTGGCCTTCCAGACCGACACCACGCGCGTGAGCACCTACATCGGCTCGACGCCCAACGGCGTTTCGTATCCCGAGCTGGGCTTCAAGAACGAGCACCACTCGCAGACGCACCACAACAACGACGCGGAAATGGTCCGCAAGGTCGCCGCCATCACCGCCTTCAACATCGAGCAGTTCGCCCACATGGTGAAGAAGATGGCCAGCCTCCGCGAAGGCGACGGCACCTTGCTCGACAACTGCATCATGATGTGGGGCACTGGCCTCGAAGATGGCAACAAGCATACGCGCGAAAACCTCCCCTTCATCATCGCCGGCAAGGGCGGCGGCTCGCTCAACACCGGCCGCTTCTTGGCTCACACGAAAGGCAACCAAGGTGACCTGCTCATGACGTTGCTCGCGTGCATGGGCGTGCCCATGGACCGCCCCATCGGTATTGCGACCAAGCAGATCAAGGAGATGACGGTCTGATCCTCGCCTCAACCTGCCGCCCGGCCGCACCTGATGCTTCCTGATTCAGGGATGAACGAAAGCCTCGTCACGGAACAACTCATATGAATCAGCCGCTCACAGTCGCTGGGCTATCTGCCGTGTTTGCCTTGCTCACGGCTTTCGCCCTGAAGACCGAAGCGGCGCTCGGGCCAGCCGCCTACTTTTCCCAGCACTGCACTGAATGCCACGACAAGGACGCGAAGAAGGGGAATCTGGACCTGACTTCGCTCAAGCCGGACTTCACCGATGCGGAGAACTTCGCGCGCTGGGTTAAAGTTCACGACCGCATCGCGTCCGGCGAGATGCCGCCGAAGAAGTCCGCGCGTCCGCCGGCGAAGGACACGACTTCGGTGGTGAAGGCGTTGCGTGAGTCGCTGCTCGCCGCCGAGCAGGCGCGGCTCGCGGGCACGGGCCGCACCGGGCTGCGCCGGCTCACGCGCGCGGAGTATGAGAACACCATTCGCGACCTCTTCGACATGCCGGGCATCGCGCTTCAGGGCAACCTGCCCGCCGACGGCTCGGCACACGGCTTCGACAAGAACAGCGACGCGCTCGACATCTCGCACGTGAACCTCGCCAAGTATGTCGAGGCCGCCGAGCACACGCTGGAGTTGGCCACCGCCACGCGCCCGACCGCGCCGACGCGGCAGTATCGCCGCATCTCGCTGATGAACGCCGGCGGGTTCGTGACGCATGTCGTGATGAACGGCGACGGCGTGCTGCTGCGGAACAAAAAGCCCGACCCGGACGTCCCGCCTGCCGGCGAGTGGACGCATGTGGACCAGGGCGCGCACGAGCGACTTGGCATCTTTACCACGAACAGCAGCACCGGCCTCTTCCGCCACGAGGACGAGTCGCTCAGTCCTTACTTCATCGAGCACGTCACGATTTACCCCGGCCGCTACCGGGTGCGCACGTCGGTGTGGGCGTTTCAGTGGGACAAGGGCCAGGTGCTCCCCGCGCGCGGCACGGAGGCAGCGCGGCTTTCCGTCGTGCAACTTACCGGCGACGGGCGCGGCGGCCAGCATCCGAGCTACGTGTTGGGTTATTACGATGCGCCATCGCTCACGGCGAAGGAGCACGAACTGGTCACGTGGCTGAACCACAACGAAA
>CAIPBN010000136.1 GCA_903863315.1 uncultured Verrucomicrobiota bacterium
CCTTGGTGGCGGGCGTCATGCGGACGCTGCTCAGCCCGTTCCGCCAGGAAGATGGCGACGAGGTGATGCAGCTCATCAAGACGAATGGCGGCATGGAGCAACTGCGGCTCGCGTTCTACAAGGACAACGCGGAGAAGGGGAATGACCGCTGGGACGCTTGGCGGATCGAAGGCCCCGGGTTCATCTGGAACTACCGGGTGCTCCCACACGTCCATTGCTTCGTGAACGTGGTCGGTCAGGCGTAGCTTCCCCGTTGGCCGGGCGATGCAGCTCCGATTTCACGCCATCTTTTGTGGGCTGATGGTCTGCGGTCTGGCAACGGCCAGTGTTGGGGCCGATGACAAGCGAGAGGCGGTGCCGGACTTCCAGCGGGACGTGCTGCCCATCTTCGAGACGAAATGCATTCGCTGCCACGGCGCGAAGAAGCGCGACGGCAAGCTGGACATGCGGACGTTGGAGGCACTGCTCGCGGGCGGCGTGTCCGGTCCCGCGCTCAAGCCGGGGAACGCCCAGTAAAGACTGCTCATCGAGCTGCTGCACTACAACGAGATGCCGCCGAAGAAAGAGACGCCCCGCGTCACGAAGGGAGAAATCACCCTGCTGCGAAATTGGATTAACGCGATGCCGGTTCCCCCTGTCCCTTCACCGCGCCAGCAAGGCAAGTCACCAACTTAAAACCGAGAAGTTCGCGCCCAAAGCCGTCCGGCGCACCAACTGCGGCAGGTTGGCATCTAGCAAGAGCTGATTGCTTGGGAAAGCGAACATTTGGAAGTGGTGGCTGCGGCCGGAATTGAACCGGCGATTCGATTCCAACCGATACAAAGTGAAATTCCACTGTATTTAGGCCATATCTGAACACTGTTGACACGGGTGGATGTTAGCAGTAGTGTTAGCAGTGTTATGGCATCCGTTCACCGTCGCCCGCTGTCTCCCTACTTTCACGCGGCATTTCGTGGCCCTGACGGGCGGCTGATTCTTCGGTCAACCAAGCAAGTGAACCGGGCGAAGGCTGAAGCCGTCGCAATGGAGTGGGAACGGGCGGCCCGCATGGCCAAGACTGGTTTGCTGGTGGAAGATCAAGCCCGCAAGGTTGTGGCGGCCATCATGGAGCGGGCGGGCACGGGCGACACCTTGCGGAATCCGAACGTGGCGGACTACCTCCGCGAATGGATGAACGGCAAGGAGCTAAACCAGCGGCCCCGGACAGCGGCTCGCTACAAACCCGTCATCGAAGGTTTCATCACCAGCCTGGGCGTGCGTGCGACGCGCCCGCTGGTAGCCATAACGCCAGCGGACGTGCAACGCTATGTGGACGCCCGGCGCAAAATCGGTTCCGCCCCCGGCACGGTTCAAGTGGACGGCAAGATTCTTCGCACGGCCTTCAACCGCGCCCGGCGCATGGGGCTGATTGCCAGCAACCCCGTCGAAGCCGTGGATCTTCCGGCGCGGAACAGCGTCGAGCGCGGCACCTTCACCGGCCCGCAAGTGCGGATGCTCGTGGACGCCGCGCAAGGTGAGTGGAAGACGCTTATCCTGCTCGGCTACTACACCGGGCAGCGGCTCATGGACTGTGCGCGCTTGGAATGGGCGGTCGTGGACTTCGCCGCCGGAAAGCTGGCCTTCACGCAGGAGAAGACCACCACGTCTCTGGTCGTGCCCATGCACGATGAATTGCGCGAGCATTTGGAAGCCCTCGCCTCCACGGACAAGCCGGAGCAATTCGTCATGCCCGGCATGGCCCAGCAGCCCGGCAGCGGGCGCAATGGCCTGTCTTCCGCCTTTAAGCGCATTGCTGGGAATGCCGGAGTGGACATTCAGACCGTGCAAGGCGGCGGGACGCGGATGATTTCCAAGCGCACCTTCCACGCCCTCCGCCATTCCTTCACGAGCGCGCTGGCCAACGCGGGTGTTGCGCCGGAACTGCGGATGAAGCTCACCGGTCACAAGAGCGAGGCCATCCACGCGGGCTACACGCACCACGAGCTTGAAACCCTCCGCGCCGCCGTCGCCAAGCTGCCGCGACTCGCAGTCTAGCCGCTCCCCTGCCTGCCCGCCCTTCTGGCGCTTTTCCCGTGCAAACTCGCATTCAGCCACGCGAGCCTAGCCCCGGCGCATCG
>CAIPBN010000137.1 GCA_903863315.1 uncultured Verrucomicrobiota bacterium
CAATGGCCGCGGCGAAACTCGTCCAGCGATTGGAAACCGTGGTTCAGCCCGCCACAAGCCAAGGCCATCACCAGTCAGAGTTCCGACCAGGAGTCGATCACGTAGGAACTGCTGGGGCCGGCCCGGCCGAGGTTCTCGTCGTAGTGGAACTCGAAGTGGCCGTTGAGTTGGGCGGAGCCGACGATGGCCGCGCCCATGAAGTCGGCGCGGTCCGAGCCGCCGCCGTTGAAGCGCATCTCCGCCTGCGGGGCATAAAGAATGCCGATGAACTCCGCATTGCCGCTGAAGGAGGCGCTGGTGCAGGTGGGCAGCCCGTAAATGGTCATGCGCTGCGTGTCGCCCGAGTTGTTCACGTTGGCATTGCCCGAGAAGCTGATGCTGCCGCCCACCCACATCTGGAGGGTAGCGGTGCTGGTGACGGTGATGGCACGACCTCCCGATTGGGACACGTTGCCATCCACCCACAGCCGCGCGTTGCCACGCACGAGCACGTCCGCGTTGTTGATGCCGGAAAGATAGTAGTCACCACTGTCCAGAATGTGGCTGTAATAGGTGGCCGAGGTGTTCGTCGTGTAGCTGTTGGTGGTGTAGCTGAAACTTGTGTAGGTGAAGTTGGTGGAATAGGTCGTGGTCTTGGTCTTGCCCTTGGTGGTGGTGGTGGCAACCACGTTGGTGGTGACCGGGTAGGTGGTGCCAGTGGGGTAGGTGGTGCTGGTGGTGCTGTTGGTGACGACCGGGCTGGTGGAGGACGCTGGATAGGTGACCGAGCTGGCCGACGAGGTGTTGGTGACGACGGTGATGTTGGTGATCGTGCCGCCGCCGGGGATGGTGTAGCCCGTGGTGAAAGGCACGGAGGCATCTGGGAAGGAGACGTTCAAATCATTCTGTGAATGGCCGGCCTGAATACCCGTGCCACCGCCAGCGATGAAGGCGGCATCACCGATGGCGGCGCTGGGGCCGGTAGAAATTGCTCCAGTCGGGCCGGTGCCACCATTGCCGTAGATGGTGCCTTGGGAACCGAGGGACAGGTTGCCTTCCACAGAACCAACGGAACCATTGTCATTCCGACGTGAAGGATCGTAGCGACCGTTGTTGCTGCGGGCCGGGTTTTGCGAGTCGTAGCTGTCGGACAAAATCTGGCCGTTCCAAGCGATGTTGCCCCGCGCGACGAGTCCCCGGGTGAAGAGCGAGCTGCCAGCGGTGCGCACCTGGATGGTGCGGAAAATCAGGTCGTTCGTGGTCAGTGGCTTGGGCAAGCCGCCCTGCACGGTGAAGGTGGGCGTGCTCCCGGGCTGGATGGCGGCTAGATAGTTGCCGCCGTTCAAGCTCCGGGAACGATAGTAAACCGTGCCGCTCAAAGTGACACCGTTGCTCAGGGCCAGACCGGTGGTGCTGGTGCTCCAGCCTTGGCTGCCCAAGTTGGTGCTGTTGAGGTAGGCATGGGTGAAGGCCTCCTCCAGTCCGGCCTCGGCCAGCGGGACGCAGGAATTCCAAACCCCTGAACGGATCACGGAGCGGTGCTGGGCGCTGCTCAGGTCCATGAACGCCGCAAGGGTGAGGCCGATGATCATCCCAATCATCAAGGTGACCACGAGCACGCTGCCGGCGCGACGTGACGAGTGGGGGGAAGAATGAATTTTCATGGGTGGCTCAATCTTGTTTCCGCATCACGATCTTGGCGGTCTGAATGCTTTCCGTGTTGAGCGCCTGGCCGAGAATGGTCCGGGAGCATGTCCAGTTCAGCTTGATGAGCTTGGCTCCGGCGGCGTTGGTCACCACAAACTGGTCCCACGAATTGGACACATTGTTGCGCCCATACACGGTGAAGGTCAGGGAGTCGCACTCCTGCAAGAGCACCTCCCGATTGTTGCCGGATCGGCGCACGAGTTGGCGCGTGTCTGGGTTAAAGGTGTAGGTGATGTTGCTGCGGCCGCGGGAGGAATTGAATTGCAGTTCAGTGGAGGTGAACGAGACGAGGTCGGTGGCCTGTCGGATGTCCTGCGACAACTTGTCCACTGCGGTGCGACTGTAGCGGTCCAAATCCGCGTAGTTGGTCAACGCGGCGAGGCTGCGGGAGTTGTAAACCATCAATGACCCGGCCGCGACCAGGATCATGGAGCCGATGGCCGTGGCCACCAGCACCTCCACGAGCGTCATGGCCTGCCGGGCGCGGTTAGTAGATGTAGTTCTGAATTCCATATTGGCCGACAAAAGTGGTGAGGGTCTGGGAACGGGCCACGCCATTGGTCCAGTTGAGAGTAATGGTCACCCGCTTCATGGAGTTGGAGTAGTTTTCGGTGAATCCGGAGTTGGCGATGGAAACCGTGCCGTAATACGTGAAGCCGCTGCCCGTGGCATTGGTGCTGACGGTGCTGTCGCTGTAGTTGGTCGTGGCCGGGAAGAAACTTTCCGAGAAAGTGGAGGGAATATAGGAGGTGGAGGTTCCGAAGGTGGCGATCTGGTACCAACTGTAGAGGCGCAGCGTCTCTGCCTTGTCGATGAGCACCTGGGTCGCCCGGAGGTTTTCCCGGGACGAGTTCAGCGCGCCAAAGCCCGCTGTGATGCCTGCGTATAGCGAGACAAACAGGACGCCGACGATGCACGCCGCCACCAGTGCCTCCACTATGCTAAAGGCGAGGACGCCACGATCCGGCGAGGGCAGGGGGTTATGCGGGCGTAGTTTCATGAGCACGAATTCCACTCGGCAGTCCACAGAACGTCCGGTGTGCTGGCGTCCACGTTCAGCAGGTGAGGGGCCATGCTCAAGGAGGCATTAGGCTCTATTAAAATAGGGCCTAAAAAACCTACTTCAATGGGGCAAGCGCTAAATCGCGTCATACCGGTCACGGTGATGGTTTGGCGCAATAATGTGGTTCTGCTTTGTGGCGGAGTGGTTGTGAAAAAGTTGGGTGGCAATTTTCAGTGGCCTGGGAGGTTTCTGGGCTCGTGGCGTTGCTTCACTGAGCCGCACCCGATACTCTGCGGCCTGATGTTCCGCCGGTCCGCATGTATTTTCGCGCTACTTCACGTCCTGTGCGGCCTATGTGCCGCCGCCTCGCGCCCACCCAACATCCTTCTCATTCTTGCCGATGATCTCGGCTACGCGGAGCTCGGCTGCCAAGGTGCGAAGGACATTCCCACGCCGCACCTTGATTCGCTCGCGCGCCAGGGCGTGCGCTGCACGGCAGGCTACGTTACGGCCTCCTTTTGCACGCCGTCGCGGGCTGGGCTGCTCACGGGACGGAATCAGACGCGCTTCGGGCACGAGTTGAACGTCGTCGGGCGGCAGAACCTCGACCCCGCCATCGGCCTGCCGCTCACGGAGAAGACCCTCGCCGACCACCTCAAGGCGCGCGGTTACGCCACCGGCTGCATCGGCAAATGGCACCTTGGTGCGACCGAGGCATTTCACCCGCAACGGCGGGGCTTCGACGAGTTCTTCGGCTTCCTACACGAGGGCCATTTCTACGTGCCCGGTCCGCCGTGGACGGGCGTGACAACCTGGCTGCGCACGAACGCTCTCCCAACCGGCGCCGGCCCGCGCCTCACGCAAGGCGACGTGATTTTCTCCACGCATCTGAAGACCACCGAGCCGCGCTACGACGACCACAACCCGCTCTTGCTCGGCACGCAGCCCGTCACGGAGCGCGAGTATCTCACCGACGCGCTCGCCCGCGAATCGGTCGCGTTCATCGGGCGGCATCGCGCGGAGCCGTTCTTCCTCTATCTCGCCTTCAATGCGCCGCACAGCCCCATGCAGGCTCCGCCGAAATATCTCAACCGTTTCGCGCACCTCCCGGACATCCACCGCCGCCTCTTCGCCGCGATGGTCTCGGCGATGGACGATGCCGTGGGGGCTGTGCTCGCCAAGCTGCGCGAAGAAAAGCTCGAGGAGCAAACGCTCATCGTCTTCCTCAGCGACAACGGCGGGCCGACGGCGGAACTCACCTCCAGCAACGCGCCCTTCAGCGGCGGCAAGGGTTCCTTCCTCGAAGGCGGCCTCCGCGTGCCGTTCCTCGTGCAATGGAAAGGCCAGTTCCCGGCGGGCAAAAACTTCGCGTCGCCGGTCAGTGCCCTGGACCTCGCGCCGACGTTCCTCGCGGCGGCGGAAATCTCTCCCAGCAGGAGCCGCCTCATGTCGGCACCTTTCAGGGCGTTGGAAGGTTTCAACCTCCTCCCGCACCTGCGCGGCGAAACACCGCCGCCCCCGCGCCCGCTCTTCTGGCGCATGGGCCGCCAGGCCGCGACCCGCGACGGCGATTGGAAGCTCCTCCGCACCGGCGACCAGCCCTGGCAGCTCTTCAACCTCGCCACCGACCCCGCCGAGCAGACCAACCTTGCCGCCGAGAAACCCGCCGTGGTCGAGCAACTCGCCGCCGCGTGGATTAAGTGGAACCAGCAAAACATTCCGCCGCTTTGGGGCTTGCCGCCAGGCACGAAGAGGTAGAGCGACCCGCGCGCTGGGCCGATTCGTGAGGGCTAGTGCAGCAAGCTGGCTTTGCGCTTTTATTTTTTGAGGTTTGAATGCCCCCGAAATTCTCACCGTCGGACACGCAGCCTTCGCCCTGTTGTGATCGCCAAGCCAGCGTTCGGAAGGAACGCTTTCCGGCTTGGCGGATGCGTGAAGGCCAAACTTAATCGTGCATTCTATGTCCGCCGTCACTCGCAACCTGCTCTTCCTGCTGTGCTCGACCGCGCTTGCCTCGGCTGAGGTCAATTTCCGCGAGCAGGTGCAGACGGTGTTGGAAAACGCATGTGTCCGCTGCCATGGCGCTGAGAAGGCCAAGGGCGGGCTCCGGCTCGACACCAAGGAGGGTTTTCTCAAGGGCGGCACCAGCGGTCCGGCTGTCGTGTCCGGTCCGGTGGAGAAGAGTGAGTTGATCCGCCGCATCCTCCTGCCGCGTGGGCATGATGACCTGATGCCGCAAGAGGCGGAGCCGCTCTCCGGACCGTATCGCAACTGGCTTAAGGACTGGGTCCGCGAAGGTGCCAAATGGCCGGATGGTGTGGTGCTCAAGCCGCGTAAAAAGGAAGTTCCTGGTTTGGCTGACCTGAGTCTTATTCCGAACCAGCCCCCGACCTCGCTTCACGAGGCAGCCACCATCGCCAACCGTATTCTGGTGGCTGAAAACGCGGCGGTTAAGGGTGCTGCGCCGCAGCTCGCGCCCCTGATTGATGATCTGGCCTTCCTGCGCCGTGCGACGGTGGACTTGATTGGGCGCATTCCGACCAGCGAAGAGATCACCCAGTATGAGCGCAATTCGGCCGGCGACCGGCGGGAGAAGCTGGTGGATAGCCTTCTGGCGCACCCGCGCTTCACTGAGCGCTGGACGGTTTTCTTCGCGGATATGCTGCGGATTCGTTCCGCTGCCGAAGGCGGCCCGCAATTGCTTGCCTATGTGAACCGCAGCATCGCTGAGCGCAAGCCTTACGACCAGATGGTGCGTGAGCTCATCTCCATCAACGGCCGGCCTGACTTGGCCCCCACCGCTGGGTTCATTTTGGGTGATGCCGCCAATCCCATGGCGCTGGCCGGGGCAACCGCGCAGGTGTTCATGGGCGTGCGCATTTCCTGCGCCGAGTGCCATGACCATCCGTTCGATGACTGGAAGCAAAAGGAGTTTTACGACCTCGCCGCCTACTTCGGCCAGACCAAGCGGGTGGAGAGCGGCAAGCGAGTCAAGGTTTACTACACCACCGAGGGCAAGGAGAACGCCGTGCAATGGCCCCCGGAGCGCGAGAAGCCGGCCAAGCGCGATGGCGTCAACCCGAAGTTCCCCTTCGAAATGGTCAGCTACACGACCAAGCCACATTACATCGCCCGGCTCGAAGAGCTGCGGAAGCCCACGCCCGCCACCATCGCGAGCGCGGCGGCGGCCAAGCGGGCGCTGGACGAGCTGCTGGAGTCAGCCACACCCAAACAGGCGTTGAAGGACGCTGCGGTTGGTGGCGACGTGCTGGCGGAATCCGTTGCGGCGGCGCGCAGCCGTCAGACTGGCGAGAGCATCTACGCCCAAAGCAAGTCCCGTGAGGAACTCGGCAAGCTCATCACCGACCCGCGCAATCCTTACTTCAGCCGCGCCTTCGTCAACCGGGTCTGGGCCGAGCTCGTGGGCCGCGGTTTCGTGGAGCCGCTCGACAACTTCTCCCCTTACAACGAAATCCGGCACCCGCAGACCTTGCAGTTCCTTGCGCAGGAATTCCTGGCGGGCGGTTTCGATCTCCGGTCGCTGGTCAAGACCGTGATGCTCACCGAGGCTTACCAGCGCGACCACCTCCCGACGGGGGCTTCGCCTGCGCAAGTAGCCCGGGCGGAAGAATCTTTCACGGCCTCCCGCTCCCGCCGGATGCTGAGCGAGGTGCTGTTCGACAGTGTCGCCACCGCCGGTCATCTCCTCACCTTCAAGTGGCCAGAGGGCGCAAACCTCCGCGAGGTCACCCGGCAAATCCGCGTGCCCCTGGCTCCGCCCACGATGGTGGCCGAGGCGGACCCGAAAATGAAGGAGGACGGGCAGCCGGCCATGATGGCCAATCAGCCGGCCAAGGCACCTGCGCCTTATGATTTGGAGCGCGGCGCGAGCCTGGATTTCGATTCGCTGCTCAAGCAAGACGGTAAAACCATCGCCGCGATGAACAAGCTGATGGACGGCGGCGACGGGCGGGTTTCGGCCGCTGATCTGCTGGCTGAATCCAAGAAGGATCTAACCATGTTGAAGATGAAGGAGGATCAGGCGATGGAAGCCGAGCGTCAGGCCCGCATCCGCCTCCTGCAGTCCGGCCTGGCCGAGCGCTTCCGCCTCGAAACCATCAAGGAAACTTTGGACGACAATCCGAAGTTCGCCAGCACCCTCCGCATGGCCACCCCGGCTCCGCCTTCGCACTTCCTGCGCGTGTTCGGCCAGCCGGCGCGTGACAACCTCGGCGAGTTCCGTGACGAGTCTCCGTCACTGCGCCAGCAGTTGATGATGCTCAATGGCAAGGCCACGCATGAGGCCTCCCGTGTCGGTCCGTTGGAGCCGGTTTACAAGCTGATTGCCGGCCCCAATGCCAAGCCCGACCAGGCGGTCGAGCTGGCTTATCTGGAAATCCTCACCCGCCGGCCCACCGCCACTGAATTGTCTGAAGCCCGCCAGGTCATCGCCGCCGCCAAAACGCCGGTCGAAGGTCTGGCTGATTTGCGTTGGGCCTTGCTCAACTGCCACGAATTTCGTTATCTCCCCTGAACAACAACCCAGTCAAAACCCATGAGCGCCTGCACTGATTACCTCACCTCCCGTCGCCGGTTCCTCGGCCAGTTCGCTGGCACGGCCGCGCTGCTCGGCATGCCCATCAACCGCCTCCTCGGCGCGATTGGCTCCGCTCACGCGCCCAAGGCCGAGTCCGTCATCCTCTTCTGGAACGGTGGCGGCATGAGCCACATTGACACGTGGGATCCCAAGCCGGGCCGCCCCACGGCAGGCGAGTTCGAGCCCATCAAGACCAGCGCCGATGGCATTCAAATCAGCGAGGTCTTCCCGCAGATGGCCAAGCAGATGCACCGCGTCGCGCTCATTCGCTCCATCGCCGGCACCAACGGCGATCACGGCCGCGCCACCTACGAGTTGCAGACCAGCTTCCCGCAGAATCCCGCCCTCGTTCATCCGGGCCTCGGCTCTTTCATCGTCAACGAGAGCAATCGCAGCAGCGACCTGCCCTCCTACATCAGCATCGGCGGCATGGCTCCGCGCGCCGGTTACTTGGGCCAGCGTTGCGAGGCCTACTACATCGGCCTGCCTGGCGAGCGTGACCCTTATCTGGCCTTCCCCGACGGCATCAACCACGTGCAGGGTGAGCGCCGGATGGACATCTTGGCCCGTATGAACCAGCGCACCTCTGGTCGCCTGGCTGCCAATGATCTCAAGGAATCCGAAGTCGCGCTCAAGGACGCTGTGAAGCTCATGAAGAGCCCGGCGCTCTCCGCGTTCGA
>CAIPBN010000138.1 GCA_903863315.1 uncultured Verrucomicrobiota bacterium
CCGCGAGCAGCGCACGGATTACAAGGACGTCGCCCGCCCGGTCGCGGCCGGTGACATCGCCGTGGTGAACTACACGGGCACCTGCGATGGCAAGCCCATCACCGAGACCGCACCCACCGCGCGCGGCCTCACCGAGCAGAAGGCGTTTTGGATCCGCTGCGAGGCGGGTCAGTTCATCCCCGGCTTCACCGAGCAGTTGCACGGCATGAACGCGGGGGAGAAGCGCACGGTGAACGTGACGTTCCCCGCGGACTTCGTCGCGGCCCAGCTCGTGGGCAAGCAGGGGGTGTATGATGTCGAACTGGTGCAGGTGAAGGAGCGGGTGCTGCCCGAGGTGAACGATGAGTTCGCCAAGTCCTTCAAGGCCGAAAGTCTGGAGCAGCTCCGGGCCGGCATCCGCGCCGATCTCGAAGCCGACCGCAACACCAAGGCTTCGCGCTCCGTTCGTGACCAGCTCATCCAGGCCGTGCTGGGCAAGGTGCAATTTGAGCTTCCTGAGTCCATCGTCCTGCAGGAGACCCGCAACGTGGTTTACAACATCGTGCAGGAAAACCAGCAGCGCGGCATTCCGAAGGAAGCCATCGAGCAGCAGAAGGATGTCATCTTCGCCAACGCCAATGCCAGCGCCAAGGACCGCGTGAAGGCCATGTTCATCCTCAACCGCATCGCGGAGAAGGAAGGCATCAAGGTCGAGCAGCAGGAAATCCTCGAACGCGTGCAGGGCATGGCCCAGCAATACCAGATGCCCATCCAGAAGCTCATCAAGCAACTGGAGGAGCGTGGCGGCTTCGGTGAAATCCACGAGCAGATCATCGTGGGCAAGGTGCTCGACTTCCTCCAGCTCCAGGCGCACGTCGAGGAAGTCCCGGCGAGCGCTCCGGCTCCGGCGGCCTGAGCCCGGCGGCAACCCAACTTGAAACGCGAAGCGGCGGTCCACGGACCGCCGCTTTTGCTTTCTTAGCAGAAGATGTGAGAAGTCGCTCGAAGGACTACTCCTGCAACGACGCCAGCACTTCCGGATCACGCACGTCCACCCAGCGGCCGGCGATTTGCAGGCCGGCCAGTTGATGCTTCGCGGCGAGCATGGCCGTCAGCGCGTCGGTCAGCTCGTATTCCCCGCGCGGGGATTTCTGCAACCGCGCGGTGAACTCAAAGATCACCGGGTCGAAGAGGTAGATGCCGGCGTTATACCAAGCGGTGGCTCCGGGCTTCAGCCAGCCTTGGGCGCGCAGCTCCGCGAGCTGGGCCTGGCTGGGCTTCTCCACGAGGTGGTTCAGGCAGAAGGCCGCGTCGAAGAAAAACAGCCCGCCCTTGGTCACGTCTTCGCTGCCCGTCACGGTGACGAGGCCGGAGAACTTCCCGCCGTGCCAGCGCTTGAGCATGTCCGCGTAGGTCTCCGGCTTCACGAGGATGTCGCCGTAGGTGAGCAGGAAGGGTTCATTTCCCGCAAAGGCCTTCGCCAGCTCCGGGGCCTTGCCGGTGCCGTCCTGCACGACCTGCCGCACGTAGCTGATGCGCGCGCCAAACTTGGAACCATCGCCAAAGAAATCCTCCACCACCTCCGCGTGCCAGCCGGTGACGATGCAGAACTCCCGGATGCCCACGCTCAACAGGCCCTCGACGATGTGCTGGAGGATGGGTTTGCCCTGCACCTTGAGCATGGGCTTGGGGATTTCGTTGGTGAGGTCACGCATGCGCGTGCCTTTGCCGGCGGCGAGGATGACAGCTTTCATGGCAGGTAAGTTCGTTCGCGGGCGAGTGTCCGCGAATCCCGGCGACAATTCCAGACTGCACGGCAAATAAATCAGCCGGCGCGGCCACGCACGATTGAAATACCCTTGACCGATGGGCCGTCGAACGCCGGCCCAGCCACAATGAACAATCCCCGCTCCCTACCCGGCACCCGTCGCCAGCTCCTGTCCGCCGTGGGTGCCGCCGCCTTGGCTCAGGCATTCCCCAGCGGTGCCGCGCCCGCCCCCCAAGCCCAGCATCCTCCGCGTCCGGCCGCTGCCCCGCCCGAGCCGGGCCGCCTCGTGCTCGGCTGCCAGATGTGGGGGTCGAATGATGCGTCCCTGCTCTACTACCAACGCTACGGCGTGGCCCACATCATGGCCTCGCCACCCAAGCCCGATGCAGACGGACGCTGGAGCGTGGCGGATTTGGTGGCGGTGCGCGAACACGTCGCCAAATCCGGCATCGCCGTGGAGATGCTCCCGCTGCCCGGTTCGTTCGATAACATCCTCCTGGGCCTCAGCCCCGCGCGCGATCGTGACTTGGACACGATGTGCGCCAACATCCGCGCCGCCGGCGAGGCGGGCATCCCCGCGCTCCACTACAACATCGCCACCGGCATTTACCGCGGCCCCACCGAGACTTACCGCACGGATCTCAAGGCCCCCGGCCGCGGCGGCACTTACTACGACACTTGGAAAGAGGCGGATGCCCTCAAGCTGCCCAACGCGCCCCAGGAGCGCCTCGGCCCGCCGGCGGAAGTCATGTGGGAGCGCATCACCTATCTCCTGAAGCGCATCGTTCCCGCCGCCGCCGCCGCGAAGGTCCGCCTGGCCATGCACCCGCCGGACCCGCCGTGGCCGCGCGGTTTCTGGGGTGTGGACCGCGTGCCCGGCACCTTCGCTGAACTCCAGCGCTACATCAGCATCGAGGAGAATCCCTACCACGGCCTGCTCTTCTGCCAGGGCACCATCTGCGAAATGCTCTCCGACCCGGCGCGCGAAATCGGCGAGGTCATCCGCTACTTTGGCCGGCGCGGAAAAATCTTCGCCGTCCACTTCCGCAACATCCGTGGCCGGCGCGGCGACTTTCAGGAGGTGTTCCCCGACGAAGGCGACGTGGACATGCTCGCCGCGCTGCGCGCCTACCGGGAATGTGGCTGCGCCGGAATGGTCGAGCCCGACCATGTGCCCGGGAAGAACCGCGAGACCATCGTCTTCGCCTACGGCTACATCCGGGCGCTGTTGCAAACGGTTTATGAAGGCGCGTGAGCCGGAGAACACGATGAATCCACCTGCCCGTCCCGCCCCGTGCCGGCGACTCGCCGCCGCCGCCCTCGTCTTCGCGCACTTGCTCGCAGCCGCCCACGCCGCCGCCCTTGAAGTCCGTCTCGTCGCCGCCGACGTGCCCACCGCTCCGCCCGTCAGCACCCGCGTGGATTTCCGCCGCGCGGCCGATGGCGGGCTCATCGCCACGCAATGGCTCTCCGGCGTCACGCTCGGCGACCAGGCGCTCTTCCCCGTGGCCAGCCAAGGCGCGCTGATTCCCAAGGCCCCCGATGTCACCGCTCCCGCCGGCAAGGCCAAGCTCGCCAAGGAAGCCGACGACCTGCTCAAGGAACTCGACCCCGCCCTCGCCAAAGGTGGCCCCTCCATCACCAATCCCGTGGAAGTGGTGGACGCCCTCTATCGCGGCCAGAAACTCTCGCTCGGTCGGCCCGTCGGCCCGCAGCGCACGCGCGCCAGCGTGGCCTCGGCAAGTCCGGCGGCGGGCGAACTCGTCGAGCCTGGTGGCCTCGCCATTCCAGCGGGCGCGCGGCGACTGGACGTGCCGTGCTTCCCGCTCACCATCACGGCGGTGCAAGCCGGCCGCGATGGCCAGACAGTGACCTTCACCCCGAAGTTAACCTGGCGCGGCCGCGACCTGCTGACCGATTGCCTCTTCGAGCACAGCCCCGACCTCCCGCTCGGCGACACCGGCGACCGCAAGTCTGCGACGCTCGAAGAATGGCTCTCCGCCACACGCGGCGGTGACCGCGCCTTCCGTCGCCTGACGATTTACCTGCCTGCCGTGACCGATGCGAAATCTCCGCCCTATGAACTGAACGGCCACCCGCTGCGCCTCGGCCCCGACGGCGTAACACTCGCCGCCGCGCTGGCCAACGCCACCGCCGCATTGCGCCGCACGGACAAGTTCGCCGTCGAGCTCGTCCTCCCCGCGCCGCTGCCTGACATCCGCGTGCCCGTCCCCGTCCTCACCGCGCTGGGCTCCGGCTGGAGTGGGCCAACGGACGACGTGCTCTGGCTGCGCCGCGATGCCCTCGCGCTTGCCGTCACCGTCAACAGCGCCGACGGCCGCGCCCTCACGCTGCGCCCCGAGCTCCCGCTCCCGCTCGCCGAAGCCGACCGCTGGCATCTGGCCGTGCTGCTGGTGGGCGGGCGCACGCCGGAAGACTTGCCCGCCGCGCACGTCCTCGCGCTGCCGCGTTCGCCGCAGCCGAACGCCGACACGCTGGAGTTCCGCCTTGCCAGCGCTGGCACCGGCGGCCCGCTGCCCTTGCCGAAGTCGCTCACCCTGCACGTCCGCGCCGGCTACCCGCTGCCGTCCGGCGCGACGAACTTCTCCGCCCTCGCCTGCGAGCAAGCCTCCCCCGGCCTCTACCGCGCGCCGCGCGGCCTACTTGCCGCCGGCCCCGCCACGGCCGAGCTCCTGTTCGGCTCCAGCCCCACGCCCGCGTTCCCGCTCGCGCTCGCCGATGCGACCACGCTCGGCTCCGCGACGCTCACCACGCATCACAACCGCAGTGACTACTACCGGGGCGAGGAAGTGCAGCTCACCGTCATCGTTCGCGCGCTGAAGGAAGTTCCGGCCACTGCCGCGCGGCTCACGCTGCGGCACGAGTCGGGCGAGGAATTCCCGCTCGGAGAAATCCCGCTCGCCGCGCCCGCCGGACAGACGCGCACGTTCTTCGTGAAACTCTCCACCGCGCGCTGGCAGCTTGGCCGCAACGAGCTGCGCCTCGCCGCGCCTGGCCTGCTCGCCTACGGCCACTCCGCCACCCTCTACTCGCCCACGCCCGCGACCACGTTCGCGCTGCCGAGCTGGATGACCGCGAGCTTCTCCGGTCCACCGCGCGTGGGCGGCGAGACGATTGCGAACCTCCTCATCGAGCAGCGTCCCAGCAAATTCCTCGCGCCGCACGAAGCCGCGCAATTCTCCCTGCAACCCGTCGCACCGCGCGCCCTGCACTCGTGGCTGGCCGCCGACGCCCTGCTCCCCGCGCCCGCGAAGACCGCCACCTACGACGCCGAGACTGAGCGCGAAATGGCCGTGGCCATGCGCCTCGGGCTGCGTTACGCGCCCGCCTACGGCTGGGGCATGAACGGTCAGGAAGCCGCGTGGAATCCCAAGCACTCGTTGCCGGAAGACCTCGCCCGGATGCAGCGGCTCTGCTCGCTGGTCGCGCAGCGGCACCGCGACTTCGGCAACTACGCCGGCCTGCACCTGAACTGGTATCCCAGCTTCGGCGGCTACTGGGAGGACCATCCGCCGACCGACGGCCAAGTCACCGCGCGCGCCGCTCGACTGGCCGCCGAGCTGGCACAGCTCAAGATCAACTCCGCCGCCCGCCCCGGCCTCACCGAACTCGATCGCGCCGTGCAGGCGCACCACTACCGCGTCGGCGCGTTGCCGCGTGCCTATCGCGCGTGGACAGGGCAATCCGCGCGGCTGCTGCCCGGCCTCGCGGACGCGCCGCTCTCCGAGGATGTCGCGCAGCCGGGCTTGTCGCCGCAGACCCCCGTCGCGTCGTCGTTCCTGCCCGTGAGCTGGTTCAACCAGTCGGCGTATTACCCGAGCGTTTACTTCTCCACGCTCCCGGCGGCGACGGTTCATGCCTACACCGACTACGGCTTCTCACCCTTCCAGCATCTGTGGGCGCTGGACTTCTGGGCTGCTGGCGTCGGCAACAAACCCAAATGGCTCACCTCCATGTCCAACGGCCGCGACCTCATGCTCCAGCAGGCGCTGCTCGCCGTCGGGCGCGGCGCGGCGGGCGTGGACCTGCACGGCGACGACCCCGCCGCCGCGAAGTTGCTCGCGCGCCTGCTCACCGCCTACGGCCCGCTGTTCCGCCGGCTCACGCCCGAGAGCGACGTGGCCATCGTCACCTCCCTGCGGCAGCAGTTCGCGGACAGCAAGCTCGTTGGCAAGTGGATGGGCTACACCGGCGGCAGCTACTTCGACCTCTACACGAAGCTCTGGTATGCGCGCCGCCCGCCCGCCGTGCTGCTCGAGGAAGAGCTTACGCCCGAGCGGCTGCGAGCCTTCCGCGCGGTCTTCCTCGTGCATCAACAAACGCCCTTCCCCGCGCCCGCGACTGCGGCCCTCGCGGGTTTTGTTGCGGGCGGCGGACGCGTCTTCAAGGACGCTGCCTCGGGCGCGGACCTGCCCGGCCAGGTCTTCACCCTCGCGCCGGGTGAATCCATCGGCCCCGCGTGGGAGCCGAAGCAATACCGCGACACGCGCGACGCGCACTTTGTCGGCGTGCAGGCCAGCTACGAAGCATCCGCCCGATCGCTCGACCAAGTGCTGGCCCAGCTCCCGCCGCCGCGCGTGACCAGCGATTCGCACCACACGCTGCTCGCCACGCTCGCGGGCCGCGAAGCCGCCGTGGTCATGGCCGCGAACGACACGCACCCGCCGCCGGGCATTCACCATCCGTGGAACTTCTGGTCCGCCACGCTGCTCGCGGCGGAAGGCCGGTTGTCCTTTGCCAAAGACTGCGTCGTTTACGACGTGCTGGCCGGCGGCAAGGAACTGCGGCCCACGCGCGGCGCGGACGGGCGTTTCACCTTGCCCGTTGGCTTTGATCGCGCCTCGGCGCGTCCGTTCGTGGTGCTGCCCGCCGCGCTCCGCGAGCTGCGCTTAAACCTCACCCCAAGCCGGGACCGCACGGAGCTGGCGCTCGGCGTGGAAGTGGTGGACGCCCGGCAGCAGGTGGTGGCCGACGCGCTGCCACTGGAGATTGCGCTGCTCGACGCAGCGGGCCGCAGCGTGGAAACGGTTTACCGCGCGCTTGCGCCCGGCGAGACGTGGAGGCTCGCGCTGCCTGCCGTCAACAAACCCCAAGCGTGGCGCGTGCGTGTGCGCGAACTCGTCTCGGGCCTGACGGCTGAGCAGACCGTGGAGCCACCGCTGCCCGCGCCGGTTGCGCTCGTTGCCTCGCCGGTGCTGGTGCCCCGTCCAGCGGATGTTCGGCAGTTTCTCACCGCGCCCACACCGGCACTTGCACCCAAGTCAGCGGAGTTCGACCCGCTCCAAGCCGTCGCCCTGCCGGAGGACGCCGTGCTGCCGCCGAAGACTTCCGCCCGCGTCGTCATTCTGCTCGACCGTCCGCAAGTCGTGGCGTCCGGTGCAGCGCTCACCGAGCTGTCCGCGCAGTTCGCCGCGCAACTGCGCACACGCGGGCTCGACGCGCGCGTCGAGGTCGTGGACCCGCTGGACATCATTGAGCTGCCCTTGCGCTGGCAGCTCACGGCGCGGGACCGCGCACAACGCGAGGCCGTCGCTGCCGGCCAACGCGTCGCCTCCGTGGCCTCGCTGACCACCCGCTATTTCCAGGGTGAGAAGAAGCTGAACCAGCCGGACTTCGTGCATCCCGAATCCGGCTACGCCGAGCCCGCCACGCGCCACCGCATCAGCGACCATGTCGTCCTGCTTGGCACGATGGCGGACAACCGCTATCTCGCGGACCTCCACGCCGTCACGGGCCAGGCGGCCACCGAGCACTATCCCTCAGTCGGTGGCGCGTTGGTGCAAGTCGTGTTCGATGCGTTCACCGCAGGACGCCACGCGCTCTCCGTCCAAGCGCCGGACCTCGCCGGTCTCCAACGTGGCCTGGAGGCGTCGCTCGCCACCACGGACGCAACGGCGGCCAAGCCCGTCATCACCGCTGGTCTGGCCACCACGACGCGGTCCGGCCAACGCACCGCGATGGACCTGGTGCGCGAAGACACCCTCGGCGCGAGCGTGTCGCCCATCGCCTTCACGAAGGACGGCGGCGTGCTCGCCAGCGCGAACTTGCAGGCGAACACTTACTTCGAGTTCACCCCGGGCGCGCAGCTCGCGAAGGCCTGGCTCGGCAAATACGGACTGCTTCCTGCCCCCAGCGGGGACGTCCTCTGGGCGCATCAGTGGTGGGGCGCGCCGGGCCAGCTCGACAAGCTCGTCCGTTGCGATGCCAACGCGCGCCCGCAGTGGGTCATGGAGGCCCCGCGCCACAGCGGCAGCTTCCAAGGCTGGCGGCATCCGGGCAGCACGGCCCTCCCGGACCGCGCGAGCGACGACCTGTTTCTCGCCGGCCACGGCCGCCTCGCGCGGGTCAGCGCCGCCGGCCAGATGCTCTGGCTGCACGACGACACCGCGTCCGCGAGCGACGTGCGCGCCTTCCGCTTCCGCCGCGACTTCATGCTGCACGACGTGAGTCCGGACGGACGGCATCTGCTGGTGGCGGCCTTCGGCGTCGAGCCTTACAGCCAGTTCGTCAGCCATTTTGTGCGCCCGGCCTTGCTGCTGTTTGATGCGATCACGGGCAAGCTGCTGTGGGCGAAAGACGGCGTGCTTATTGACCATTCCGCCTGCGCGTTCGTCACGGCGGGCGGGTTGAAAATCCTCGCCGCCGACGCCACGCCCGAGCGGCGACGGCTGCTCTTGATCGGCCTCGATGGGCGGGAAGTGTGGTCTCTGTCGCGTCCAGAAGGCACGTCCGCCGCCGCGCTCACGGCGGACGGCAAGCGCGTCATCGTCCGTCCCGAAGCCCCGCGCGACCGCAATCATCAAGCCATCGGCGAGCCGCAAGGCCTAGCAGTGATTGACCTGGCCACGCAGCGCACCGCGGCCTTTCCGCTGGCCGCTCCGGTTGCCGCGTGGCGGTTGCTGCCGCGCGCGGGCCGCGTGCTGGTGAGCACCACGGACGGCAAGCTTGCGCTCTTCGAGACGGACACGCGCCGGGTGTGGGAACAGCAGTTCACCGGATCGGCCAATCTGCTTGTCTCGGCGGATGAACAGCAGCTTGTTGTCGGCACACCGGATGGTTTCCTCCGCTGGCTCGGGCCGGAGGGCACGCCGCGCCAGGCCGCCGACCTCATGCCGCACAACCGCGTGACCGACCTTGCCCGCTACGTCCGCGACTACACGCAAGCACCCGTCGGCGTGCCGCAAATGGACCCGGCCCCCGCGCTCCCGCCAACCATCGAGACGCGCGGGCGGGGCGTGGTGAACTTCTCCACAAACCTCCTCGCCGGCCAACCCGCCACCGCCGCGTTGCTCGGGAAACCCCTGACCGGGGAACACACGCTCACGGCGGAGCCCGTCGCCGGGCGCACGCACGTCTTGTCTCTCGTGCAACGCGCACCCGCCGCCGCGAACGCGCGCCTGCTCGTGCGCGTGACGGCCGCCGGTCGCCGGTCGCCGCTGTGTGAGGCCGAGCTGCCGTTGAGCACGACGTGGGCGGAGCGCACCGTGGCGTGGCCGGTGCCGGCGGGCACGGGGCGGCTGACAGTGGCGCTGCGGTTTTCCGGCACGAATGCAGCGGGCGTGGAGCTTCAGCGCGCCGGCCTCTTTGCGATGAAGTTTCCCTCCGGCAATCTGCTCGCCCAGCGCGGCCCCGCAGATCCCACGGCGGCTCCGGTTGCGTTGCTGGACGAAGCGCAGGTGAAGCCACCGACGCTGCGCTATTTCGCGCCGAACGACGTGGATCTCACCGCCCGCGCGCGCGGGGCACCGCCGTTTCCCTGCATGCTGGAGCCGGCCACGCCCTTCGACGGGCGCGTGAGCGGCCAGCGCAGTTCGTGGACCGGCAAGCCACTCAGCGGCAGCACGCACGCGACGCTGGAAATGAAGTTCGCCAAGCCGGTCAAGCTCGGCGCGCTGGCCATCCACGAAGACCCGACCTCCGCCGCGCATTACACCGACACCTACGCGCTGCTCGCCCGCGAGGCAAAGACCGGCCGTGCCGTGCAGCTCGGTAGCGTTGTGGGCAACCGCAATCCCTTCAACCTGTTCGTCTTCCCGGCCATCGAGATCGAGTCGCTCACCTATCTCTGGCTGAAATCGCCGGATGGTCACGCGCGCCTGATGGAGCTGGAAGGCTACCGTGCAGAGGTGGATCTGCTGGAGTGAGGCGGACGCTGGTGTCCGCAGACGGCCCGCCGGGGTTTTCCTTGCGACCCCGGTGGCGTTCCCAAACTATCCGCAGTCAATGTTCGCGCTTGTCCCGGCAACCCATTTCCTCTCGCGCACATGATCGTGCTGCTGCTCTTCTTCTGCTCGGGGGCCACGGCGCTGGTCTATGAAGTCCTGTGGTCGAAACACCTCTCGCTCATGCTCGGCAGCACGGTGCAGGCGCAGACGGTGGTGCTGGCGGTCTTCATGGGCGGGCTGGCGCTGGGCAACCGCCTGTTTGGCCGGCGCGCGGATGCGGCGGCGAATCCGCTCGCGCTCTACGGCAAGCTGGAGATTGCCATCGGCAGCTACGCGTTTGTCTTCCATCTGCTGCATCAGGCGGCGGACCGGATGTTCATCAGCGTGGGTGCGCCGCTGCTGGAGAAACCCGCCGCGCTGCTGGGCTTGAAGGCGGCTTTGAGCATCGGCTTGCTGCTGGGGCCGACCGTGCTGATGGGCGGGACGTTGCCGCTGATTGCCGCATGGCTGAACCGGCGGGGCACGGACGCCGGCCGGCTCTCCGCGCGCTTCTATTCGGTGAACAGCCTCGGAGCCGTCTGCGGCGCGTGGCTGGCGGGGTTCGTGCTCGTGCAGGCGATGGGCATCACCGCCTCGCTGCAACTCACGGCGATGGTGAACATGCTGGTGGGCTTCGCCGCGCTCGGCCTCGCGCGGAAGGGGGATCTTCCAGTCGTGACTGCACCGGACGCGGAGGTGAATTCCGGTGAACGACCAGTGGACGAGGAACGGCGGCCACAGACCGCCGCTACAGTGTCTGCGGCTGCCTCACTAATTACCAATCACTCCTCGCTCCCGTTCCTCATCGTCGCCTTGACCGGTGCGGTCTCGATGGGCCTGGAAGTGCTGTCGGCCCGTTCGCTCGTGCTGCTCTTCGGGGCTTCGCTGCAAGCCTTCGCCATCGTGCTGATGTCGTTCATCCTCGGCATCGGGTTGGGCGGCGCGGTCATGGCCTCGCCCCGCACGCGGGGCTGGACGCGCGAGACGGCGACGGCGGTGCTGCTGCTCGGGGCGGCGGCCTGGATTGGGCTGCTGGTCGCGGGCATCGAGCACTGGGTGGAGTTTTACCGCTGGGTGAAGACGGGCATCGCCCGCAGCGAGACGGGCTATACCTTCCATCAGCTTTTCTCCGGGGCAATGTCCCTGCTGGTGCTTGGCGTGCCTGCCGGTCTGCTCGGCGCGGTGCTGCCGCTGTGGATTCGTGAGCTGCCCCAGAGCGGTCCGGAACTCGGCCGGGGCGTCGGCCGGTTGCTGACGTGGAACACGCTCGGCGCGGTCGCCGGCACGTTGGCGACGGGTTTTGTGCTCATGCCGCAGCTCGGGCTGCGCGGGGCATTTCTCGTGCTGGCGCTCGGGCTTTGCGCGGCGGTTTGGCTGCTGGGGCAGAAGCTCACGCGTGCTCCGCTGCAATTCGCCGCCGGGGCGGTGGGGGTCGGGCTGCTGCTAGCCGGCGCGCTGGGCGGCGAGAGCTGGCGGCACCTGATGAGCTCCGGAGTCTTCCGTCTGCGGGAGACCGAGCTGAACCGCGACTACCTCTCGCACCGGCAGAAGCACGTCAAAATCCACTTCTATGAGGACGCCGCCGACGCCTCGGTCGCCATCGAGCAGGGAGACGGCGCAGGCATGAGCGATCAGTTGGTGCTGCGCATCAACGGCAAACCCGACGCCACCTCACGCGGGGATATGGCGACTCAGTATCTGCTCGCGCATCTGCCCCTGCTGGCGCGGCCGGAGAGCAAGGACATCTTC
>CAIPBN010000139.1 GCA_903863315.1 uncultured Verrucomicrobiota bacterium
CTTGAAAGTGGTGGACTTGCCGGCGCCATTCGGGCCAAGCAGGCCGAAGATCTCGCCCTTGCGCACGGCGAAGGTCACATCGTCGGTCGCCACGAAGGCGCCGAAGCGGCGCGTGAGGTTCGTGCACTCCACCGTCACCGGCAGGTCGAGCGTCACATCGTCCATGCGCGCCGTGAGCGGCGAGGTACCGCCCGGGCCGCCGCCCAGCGAGTCGATGAAGGCGTCCTCGAACCGGCCGGGCACGGGCTCGAGCGTGGCGCCCGCGGTTGCGGCGAGGCTGCGCAATGGCGCCAGGTCCGCGCCGTCCGCCACCTCGCCGAGGTCGCGCACGAAGACGGAGCCGCCGCCCGCGCCCGTGCCGGTGCGGATGGGCACGGCGGCGAGGTCCTGGATGTTTTTCACCACCGCGTTGATGGGGACGAAGGGATACTTGTCGCCGAGCGGGAGGTTTCCGGACGGGCTGAGGGTGTTGGCGTTGGCGATGGCCGAAACCACTTCATCCGCCGAAATGCCGTAGCTGCGGAGCCGGTCGGGCTTGAGGTTGATGAGAATCGTCCGCGCGCTGCCGCCGAAGGGCGGTGGCGCGGAGACTCCCGGCAACGGGGCGAAGAGCGGGCGCACCTGATTGAGCGCGGCGTTCTGCATCTCGCCGACCGTGCGGTTGGCATTGGTCGTCGAGAAGACGAGGTAGCCGACCGGCACGCTGCCGGCGTCGAAGCGCGTGATGAACGGCCCCGGCGTGCCCGGTGGCATGAAGGCGCGCGAGCGGTTCACGTAGGCCACCACCTCGGAGAGCGCGGCGCTCATGTCCGTGCCGGGGTGGAACTGGAGCTTCATGATTGAAGCGCCTTGGATGGACTTCGACTCCACATGCTCGATGCCGGTGATGTAGAGGAAGTGGTATTCGTAGAAGTAGGTGATGTAGCCCTCCATCTGCGCCGGATCCATGCCCCCGAAGGGCTGCGCGACGTAAATGGTCGGGATGCCCAGCGGCGGGAAGACATCGCGCGTCATGCGCTGGAGGCCAATTCCCGCCGCGAGCGCGATGGCAATGACACCGACCACGACCGTGAGCGGACGGCGGAGGGCGAGGCGGACTAGGTTCATTGCTTGTTTGCTTTCGCCTTCATCTCGCCGCGCAACTCACCGAGCTGCCGCTGCACCAGCGCCAGCACCTTGCGGCCTTCGGCGGTAACCGTGTAGCTCCGCCGCTCGCGCGACCCGCTGGCCGCCGGGCGGTCGCTGCGCAGCCAGCCAAAGCGCTCCATCCGCGCCAGCATGGGATACAATGTGCCGGGGCTGACCTCGTAGCCGTGATGCCGCAGCTCCTCCAGCATCCAATTGCCCACCACCTCGCCCTCGGCGGCATGGTGGAGGATGTGAATCTTCCAGAGGGCGAGCAGAATCTCGCGGTTGACGTTCTTGCGGTTCATCGGTTGGCTGCGATGCTTTACGGTGGCCGTAAAAGTGGATGCCACGCAACAAAAACTTGCGAACGCGCAGCGCGCGGGAGCCAAGGGACTGGTGCCCGGAAAAAGCACTGGATGGTGCGGCCAGGCGGCGCACTTCCGAGTTGCTCCTTTGGTCCGATCACTCGCCCGGATAGGCGGGCAGGGCAGGCAGCGAACCCGGTTCGCGGAAGCTTCGCACGCTGAGTTTGTTCGAGGTCACGAGTTCGACATGCCCATCTTAGGACAGCGCATTCAGGCCCTTGCTGTGGCGCGGAGGAAAGTGGCTGAGGTCGCCGAGCGGCAGCCACGGCGGACGCGGCGGCGCGGCGGCGCGGCGATGCGCGAATCCGCGCAGCCGGGACTTCGCCGATGGCCCCACACCACGATGCGCTCCCCATGCTTTCAACTGCATCGTTCCGGATTAGGTGACGGACATGAGTCCCAGTCAGGGTTTGGCGGCGAACCTCGCGACGGCCGTGCTGGTGGTGACAGCGAGCTTTCACAGCCTCCCGGTGACCACGACGCAGGTGAGTGTCGGTGCGCTGTTGGGCATCGGCATCACGACGCGGCAGGCGAAGTGGCGCAAGGTCGGCGAAATCCTTCTAGCTTGGGTCAGCACGCTTCCTTGTGCGGCGCTTCTGGCGGCGGGGGCGTATTGGCTGGTGCGTTAGCCTTTGATTTCGTGGTTTTTCCGTAGTGGCGTCAGATTGGGCAGCCGCCTAGTCTTGTCTCGTTCCAGACACGCCGGGTTTGACATCAAACAGCCCGCCGTTAGGATGCCGCCAGACGCCGTTCAACCAATTAGCATCGCTAAAAACTGTGCCAGTCAAAGATGATTACTTGGTAGATACGTTGGCGGACATGGGGTTGGTGACCAACGAGGACGTGGCCCAGGCCCGTGCGGAAGTTGAGTCCGGGGAGTTTCCTGACCAAGGGGTGATCGATCGGTTGATAGCCACCCAGATCATCACCGGAGCCCACATCACCCAGGCCAAGGCCATCCAGTTTGGCATGGAAACGGTGGACCTCACGGGCATCAAGATCGAAGACGATGCCATTCAAGTTCTGCCCCGGCACGTCGCCAAAAAATACAAGGCAGTCCCGGTCTTTTACGGCGAGGGCAAGCTGATCGTGGCCATCACCGACCCGGCGGACTTGGACACGATGGACAGCCTGCGCCATGTGCTCAAGGTGGAGGACATCGAGTTCCGGGTGGCCACGGACGAGCAGGTGGAGCAGCTGATCAACAAGTATTACGGCACGGCGGAGGAGTCGGTGGCGGGGATGTTGCAGGATCTGACAGAAGGAGAGATTGATCTCGGTTTCGCGACGCCCGGCGGACCTGGGGCTGAGGAGGAGGAGGTCGAGACGGACGCGCCGCTCATCAAGCTGGTTAACACCATCATCGCGGACGCCTACAAGACCCGCGCCTCGGACATTCACATTGAACCGCTGGAGAAGCGGTTGCGCGTCCGCTACCGCATTGACGGCTGCTTGCAGGAGGTCAACAGCCCCCCCAAGAAGCTGCAGAACGCCATCATCAGCCGTTTGAAGATCCAGGCTGCAATGTCCATTGCCGAAAAGCGCATCCCGCAGGACGGGCGCATCCAGTTGGAGATTTCCGGCAAGCCCATCGACCTGCGCGTCAACTCCCTTCCCACCGTGCATGGCGAAAGCATCGTCATGCGTATTCTCGACAAGTCCGGCTTGAAGCTGGGCTTGACGGAGCTGGGCTTTCTCACGGACGACCAGCAGACCTTCGAGCGCCTGATCGGCCTGCCTGACGGCATCTTGCTCGTCACCGGGCCCACCGGCTCCGGGAAGACCACGACGCTTTACTCCTGCCTCAATTACATCAACCGTCCGGACCGCAAGATCATCACGGTCGAGGACCCGGTGGAATACGTGCTGGCCGGCATCAACCAGGTGCAGGTCAGCGAGGTGATCGGTCTCACGTTTGCAGCGGCGTTGCGCGCGATGCTCCGTCAGGCGCCCAACGTGGTCATGCTTGGCGAAATTCGTGACATGGAAACCGCCACGATCGCCATCAATGCCGCGCTCACTGGCCACTTAGTCTTCTCCACGCTGCACACCAATGACGCCCCGGGCGCGGTGCAACGTCTCGTGGACATCGGCATCAAGCCCTTCCTCGTGGCCTCCGCCAGCCGCGCCTTTCTGGCCCAGCGCCTGGTGCGTCGCATTTGCAAGAAGTGCATCGGCTCCTACATGCCCTCCGAGGCGGAATTGAAGGCCTTGCGGCTGGACCCCAATCTGCCGGGTGCAAACTACTCGAAGGGCATGGGCTGCGAGAACTGCAACAAGACCGGGCATCGCGGCCGGTTTGGTGTCTTCGAGGTGTTTTTGATCGATGACAGCGTGCGCAAACTGATCTTCGACAAAGTGTCCGGCGTGGCGCTTCGGGCCCGCGCCCGTGAGATGGGAATGCGAAGCCTGCGCGAAGACGGCGCGCGCAAGGTGGTGGCCGGAATGACCACCGCCGAAGAAGTAATCCGGGCGACGGTGGCTGACGAAGCGTGACAAACCAAACAATAGAACAGCGCGGCGTGGTTGGCTGAATCAAGACTACTATGGGAACCTACTCGATGTCCGACCTTTTGCAGTTGATGGTGTCCGAGGGCGCTGCCGACTTGCACGTGCGCGTGGGCATCCCTCCTTGCATCCGCGCGCATGGTGTTCTGGAGCGCGTCCAGGGTCCGCCCTGCACGCCCGAGGACACCGAGGAGTTGATGACCAGCATCACCTCGGAGGACAACATCCAGCATGTGCGCACCAAGGGTGGGGCGGACTTTGGCTTTGCCTTTGGCGAGTTGGCGCGCTTCCGCGTCAGCGCCTTCAAGGAGAAGGGCAACTTCGCCTTGGTCCTGCGTCAGATCCCCACCCGGCTGCTCACGATTGATCAGATCGGCCTTTCCCCGACGCTGGTCGAGGAGTTGATCCACAAGCCCCGCGGCATGATCCTAGTGACCGGTCCTACCGGCTCCGGCAAGTCCACGACGCTCGCGTCGATGATCAACATCATCAACGAAACCTCCGATCACGCGCACATCATCACGGTCGAGGATCCAATTGAGTTTTACCACAAGCACAAGAAGGCGGTAGTCACCCAGCGCGAAGTCCACATTGATGTGCCGAGCTTCGCCGAGGCCTTGCGCCGCGCACTGCGGCAGGATCCTGAAATCATCCTGGTGGGCGAACTCCGCGACCTGGAAACCATCGACGCGGCGCTGACCGCCGCCGAAACCGGCCACGTGGTCTTCGGCACGCTGCACACCAACTCCGCAGCCAAGACCATTGACCGTATTGTCAACGCCTTCCCGATCAACGCGCAGGAGACTGTGCGCATCCAGCTTTCCACCGCTCTGGTGTCAGTCATCGCCCAGATTCTCGTGCCCACCTGCGACAAGCCCGGGCGCCTGGCCATCCACGACATCATGGTGATGACCAACTCCATCTCGGCGCTGATCCGCGACAACAAGACCTTCCGCATCCCCTCCGACCAGCAGACCGGTGCCAAGTATGGCATGAAGACCTTGGATCAAGGCTTGATTGACTGGTATATCAAAGGGCGCATCTCCCGCGACACCGTCGTCAACCGGTGCATTGATTCACAAGCCATCATGGGCAAGCTTCAGGAAGCCGACAACGCGAAGGCCGAATCGCAAGAATAACCATGTCGTCCGCCAACATCAGCGATCCCCTCCTGGCCCTCGTGCGCGAGCGCGGGCTGATTGACGATCTCCAACTGGAGGAGGTCATGCAGGAGAACACCAAGAGCGGCAAGCCCATCGGCACGATCCTCGCTGATTCCCGCATCGTCGATCTCGACACCCAGTTGACCATCATCGCGGAGCATCTCGGCACCGAAGTGGTGACGGGACTCAAGGAACTGAACCTCGCTCCGGAAGTCATCGCGGCTATCCCGCCCGCGACCGCCCGCATGTATCAGTGCCTGCCACTCGAGGTGATTGGCAATTCGCTGCGGGTGGTCCTGGCAGATCCCCTGAATCCGGCCATCGTGGACGAGCTGGGTTTCATCGTGCGCAAGGAGTTGCAGGTGGTCGTGGGGGATCCGGCGGCGGTCGTGGCTGCCATTGCCAAGTTTTACGAGGAGAAGGCCGAATCCTTCGAGGACATCCTGCACGACATGGTGGGTGCCGAAGACAGCGTGAAGGAGCTGGCGGCGGCGGCGGCGAATCAGGAGGACTCGGCGGACGCCCTGGCCAACATGGCCAACGAGACGCCGATCATCCGCTTCGTGAACCTCATCCTTTATCAGGCGGTGCAGGATCGCGCGAGTGACATTCACTTCGAGCCCTTCGAGGACGAGTTCAAGATCCGTTACCGTGTGGACGGCGCGCTGTATGAGATGGCCCCGCCGCCGCGCTACCTGGCAAC
>CAIPBN010000140.1 GCA_903863315.1 uncultured Verrucomicrobiota bacterium
AAAGGCACCTCGGAAGGGGTGGGCATCGAAACTGCGCAGATCATCCCAAATCGGTGCCGGGGCGAAGTATCCCGCGCGCTGGGCGGCGATGAGGACGGTGCGGGTGAGAACGGCAGTGCAAAAGTTTGCCACAGAAGTGGCGGGATAGTCTTGCTGCGGGCAGAGTAAAACTTTGCCACTTTGGCCCTTTCTGGTGACAGGGGGGGTGGGGGCATTTTAATCGTGGAACTTTATCGGAAGGTCCGTCTCGCGCGTCGGGGCGGCATGAGCGAACGAGCGGCAGCAGTTCATTTTGGGGTATCGCGCGCGAGCGTGAAGAAGATCATGGAGTTTTCCATACCGCCCGGTTACCGGCGAACAGCAGGTGTCAAGCGGCCTAAGCTGGATGGCTTCACGGGCTTCATCGATCAGTGGTTGCAGGAAGATCTCAGCCGGAACCGCAAGCAACGACATACCGCCAAGCGCATTTTTGAGCGCCTGCGGGATGAACACGGCTTTAAGGGCGGCTATACGACGGTCAAGAATTATGTCCGCGAACATGGTCGGCGTAACCGCGAGATGTTTGTGCCGCTGGCTCATGCCCCCGGCCACGCCCAAGCGGATTTTGGCGAGGCGATGGTGGTGATTGGTGGTGTTGAACAAAAGGCGCATTTCTTCGCGCTGGATTTACCCCATAGCGATGCCTGCTTTGTTCGGGCCTACCCGGCAGCCGTTTCCGAGGCTTGGATTGATGGCCACGTCCATGCCTTCGCCTTCTTCGGCCGTGTTCCGCAGTCGGTGCTTTACGATAATGATCGGTGCCTTGTGGCGAAGATCTTGCCGGATGGCATACGCAAGCGGACCAAACTGTTCAGCGGGTTCTTGTCGCATTATTTTATCCATGACCGCTATGGTCGGCCCGGCAAAGGCAACGATAAGGGCGCTGTTGAAGGCCTGGTTGGATATGCACGGCGCAACTTCATGGTGCCCATCCCCCGCTTTGCGACATGGGACGCCCTGAACTTCTGGCTGGCAGAACAATGCCGCAAGCGTCAGGCGGATGTCTTGCGTGGGCACAGCGACAGCATCGAGCAGCGCCTGGTTCGTGATCTCGAGGCTATGATGGATCTGCCCGCGTCGCCGTTTGACGCCTGTGATCAGGCCACCGGCCAGGTGAACTCGCAATCTCTGGTGCGCTACAAAACCAATGATTACTCTGTGCCGGTCGCTTATGGGCACCGCGACGTCTGGCTTCGCGGCTATGTCGATCAGGTTGTGATTGGCTGTGGCTGTGATGTCATCGCCCGCCACCCAAGGTGCTGGGATCGCGAAGACATGGTCTTTGACCCCGTCCATTATCTGCCCCTGCTGGAGCAAAAGACAGGCGCCCTTGATCAGGCGGCCCCTTTGGCCGGATGGGAACTGCCGGAAGAGTTCGCAACCCTGCGCCGCCTGATGGAAGCCCGGATGATCAAAGCAGGGCGACGCGAGTATGTGCAGGTCTTGCGGCTCTTGGAGACATTCGAGATGGCAGACCTGCAGGTTGCCGTCAAAAATGCACTGCGGATGGGGGCGATTGGGTTTGACGCCGTCAAGCATCTCGTGCTGTGTCAGGTCGAGAGACGGCCGCCCAAGCTGGATCTGGATGTCTATCCCTATCTGCCCAAGGCCAACGTCGGCACGACATCGGCGGCCAGCTACATGTCCCTTATCAGAGGGCAGGCAGCATGACCGAAGCGCCCCAAATCCTGCTGAACCACCGCCTCAAATCCCTGCGGCTGCCGACCGTTCTGCGGGAATATGGCAAACTGGCCAAGCAGGCCGCGGCGGAAGGGCTAGACCACGTTCAGTTCCTCGCGCGCCTCGTCGAGCTGGAGATGATCGACAGAGAACGCAGGATGATTGAGCGCAGGATCAAGGCGGCGAAGTTCCCGGCGGTCAAGAGCCTGGACAGCTTCGACTTCAAGGCGATCCCAGCCCTGAACAAGATGCAGGTGCTGGAACTGGCGCGCTGTGAATGGGTTGATCGGCGTGAGAATGTCATAGCACTCGGCCCAAGCGGAACCGGAAAGACCCACATTGCCCTCGGCCTCGGGCTGTCCGCCTGCCAAAAGGGCCTGTCCGTCAGCTTTGTCACCGCGGCCGCTCTCGTCCACGAACTGATGGAAGCGCGGGATGAACGAAGACTGCTTCGGCTTCAAAAGCAAATGGTCAGCCACAAGCTGCTGATCATAGACGAACTTGGCTTCGTGCCGCTCAGCAAAACTGGCGCCGAGCTCTTGTTTGAACTGATCTCGCAGCGCTATGAACGCGGCGCAACTTTGATCACCAGCAATCTGCCTTTCGACGAATGGACCGAAACCTTTGGGTCAGAACGCCTCACCGGTGCCTTGCTAGATCGATTGACCCACCACGTGAACATCCTTGAGATGAACGGCGAAAGTTACCGCCTCGGCCAGAGCAAGGCCCGCCAAGACAAGGCTTAACCCTACACCCACATCGCAAGCAGTTGGCCCTCAAGGGCCAAAGCATCCGGGCAACCGCCAGCTCTGTGTGGTCTTGTCGCGGTTTGGTGCCGCTCCTTTGATAGCGTAATGTGCAGCAAAGGAGATGAACTATGGGCACAGTTAGGACGGATGAATTTCGCAAGGATGCGGTGCGGATCGCGCTGACCAGCGGGCTTTCACGCAAACAGATCGCGGATGATCTTGGGGTCGGGATGTCGACGCTGAACAAATGGATCACGGCGCACCGCGACACGGATGTAGTGTCGCCTGAGGATCGCGAACTTGCGCTTGAGAACGAACGGCTTCGCCGCGAGAACCGCATACTTCGCGAGGAGAGGGATATCCTAAAAAAAGCCACCCAGTTCTTCGCGAGCCAAAAGCCGTGAGGTTTCGGTTCGTCGAAGAACATATTGGAGCGTTCCCAACAGATCGGCTGTGTCAGGTGATGAACGTCAGCCCGCGCGGGTTGCGGGCGTTCCGCAGCCGCCCTGCCAGCCACAGGCAGCACATGGACATGCTCGTTCTGGCCCACATCAAGGAGCAGTCACGTCTGAGCCTCGGTAGCTATGGCCGCCCGAGGATGACCGAAGAACTGAAGGAGGTCGGCGTTGATGTGGGGCACCGGCGTGTCGGTCGGCTGATGCGCGAAAACGGGATCGTCGTTGAAAGAACACGCAAATTCAAGGCGACGACGGATAGCGACCATACGTTCAACATCGCACCGAACCTGCTGGATCGTGACTTCACGGCGGATGGCCCGAACCAGAAATGGGCGGGTGACATCAGTTACATCTGGACCCGTGAGGGATGGTTGTATCTGGCGGTGATCCTTGATCTGCATTCCCGCCGCGTCATCGGCTGGGCTGTCAGCAACCGGATGAAGCGCGACCTGGCGATCCGAGCGCTGAAGATGGCCATCGCCTTCAGGTCACCGCCCAAGGGCTGCATCTTCCACAGCGACAGGGGTAGTCAATATTGTTCGCACGACTACCAGAAGATCCTGCGCGAACACGACCTGAAGGCGTCGATGAGCGGCAAGGGCAATTGCTATGACAACGCCGCCATTGAGACCTTCTTCAAAACCATCAAGGCCGAGCTGATCTGGCGCAGGTCCTGGGAAACGCGTCGCCAGGCCGAAACCGCCATCTTCCAATACATCAACGGCTTCTATAACCCGCGCCGTCGACATTCAGCATTGGGAGGCAAAAGCCCCTTGGCCTTCGAACGCCAAGTAGCCTAAACGAGCACTTGGGGCGGCACAAATACGCGACAAGACCATGGTCGAGAAGCGGATGGGAAGGTGCAGATCCAGACCCTCTAACGCCCTTTCATGGATGGCTGCTCCCGAGGTCTTCATGGCCACCGTCCGAGCCCATCCGGGGCATCGAGAATGCC
>CAIPBN010000141.1 GCA_903863315.1 uncultured Verrucomicrobiota bacterium
CGTCACGTAACGCTTCTACGAATGCGAGCTCTGCGGCATGCATGTCCATAGCGGCTTAAGAGCGGAAACGGGGCACTGATTACTTCGGTTTTCACTTCAACGTCGCATCCTTCACCGCATCCGCCTTCCGATACAGGCTGGTCGGAATCAGCATCTCCTTTGGCACGTCCTCGCCCTTGGAGTGCTTCACGATGGCGCGGACGATTTCGATGCCCATCTTGTCGGGGAACTGAATCGGGTCGGCGTAGATTTTGCCGTCCTTGATGGCTTGCTTGCCTTCGGGCTGGCCGTCGAAGCCGACGATGACTATCTGCGCGGTCTTGCCGGCCTTCTCGATGGCCGCGCGCGCGCCGAGGGCGGACGGGTCGTTGATTGCGAAGACACCGCGCAGGTCGCCGTGGGCTTGGAGGGCGTCCTCGGCGGCTTTGTAGCCAACGTCCTTTGCGCCGCCGCCGTCGAGCTCCATGACGAGGTTGATTTTCGCGCCGGCCTTGGCGTTGTGGGCTTCAATGACTTCGCGGAAGCCGTTCACGCGGAGGCGGCAGGACTCGGCTTGTTTGAAGTGGAGGATGGCGACCTTCCCGCCCGCCGCGCCGAGCGCCTCAATCATTGCGCGGCCCGCTTCCTTGCCGCCGCCGTAGTTGTCGGTCGCGACTTGCGTGAGCAACTTCACGCCGGGTTCGTTGCACGGGATGTCCACGGTGAGCACGGGGATGCCGGCGGCGTTGGCCTCCTGAATCACCGGCACGATGGAGCGCGACTCGCAGGGGCTGAGGACGATGGCCACGCACTTCTTCACGATGAAGTCCTTCACGTGGTTCGCCTGCCGCGCGACATCGGTGTCGGCACTGAGAACGATGGTGTCGTAGCCGTGCTTGGCGGCCTCGGCGGTGATGTGGTCGCCGATGACCTTGAAGAACGGGTTTTGCAGCGTGAGCAGGGTGACGCCGATGGTGCCTTTCTTGGCGGGCGCGGGCGTGGTGGGGGCGCCTTGCTTTGCGGTTTCAGCCGGCTTGTTGCAACCGACGGCGAAGGCCAGCAGCACCAGTGGGAGGGCGAGGAGTGGAAGTTTCATGGCTGGGGGAAATGAAGGCGCAACTGCGGGCTAAGATTGCTACGGGTCACGCGGATGAAATGTCCGAAACCGGCGCGAAAGTCCACGCTGAACTCGGCAGAGCTGCGTAGTGCAGGTAAATGAGCAGCCGACGCACGAACCTCCGCGTCCCGAAATCACGCGAACACCCATCCGCGAGAGCCCGTCTGACTTGCGATTGCCGCGTCCTGTCCGGCGTAACCAACTGCCTGTGAGCAAAAACGAACTGCACCGCTCCTCTCTCCTCGCCGCCTTGCTCGTGCTTGCGTTCGTCACGAGCGCGCCCGCTGCCCAACCAGAGGCCGCCAAGGTCCCGGCCGATGCGATTGACTGGAACAAGGAGCGGCAATTCTGGTCGTTCAAATCCCCGCAAGCTCAGCCCCGGCCTGTCGTAAAGAACTCCAAGTGGGCGCGGCAGCCGGTGGATTACTTCATCCTCGCGCGGCTGGAGCAGAAGAAACTTTCGCCGTCGCCCGAGGCCGAGCGACGCACGTTGATTCGCCGGCTGACGCTGGATTTGACCGGTCTTCCGGCGACGCCCGATGAGGTCGCAGCGTTCGTGACGGACAAGCGTGCGGACGCCTACGAGCAGCTCGTCGAGCGGCTGCTGGCGTCGCCGCGTGTCGGGGAGCGCAAGGCGAGCGTGTGGCTGCCGCTCGCGCGGTATGCGGAGGACCAGGCGCATCAGGTTGGCAATGACTCGACGATGTTTTACGCGAACGCGTTCCGCTACCGCGAGTGGGTGATGGGCGCGTTCAACCGCGACCTGCCTTACGACCAGTTCATCCAGTTTCAGTTGGCGGCGGACAAGTTCCCGACGGCGAAGCCCGATGACCTGGCGGCGCTTGGCTTCCTCGGCCTCGGGCCGAAGTATTACAATCGTGGTCGCATCGAAGTGATGGCGGACGAGTGGGAAGACCGCGTGGACACCGTCACGCGCGCGACGCTCGGCCTCACGGTCGCGTGCGCGCGCTGCCATGACCACAAGTTCGAGCCCATCACCCAGCGCGACTACTACGCGCTGGCCGGAGTCTTCGCGAGCGTGAAGATGGTCAACAAGACCGCCGACGGCAAAGTCGTCGAGGGCAAGGTGCAGGCCGACAAGATGCCTGCGGACGCCGTCCACATGGTCGAGGAAGGCACGGCGCAGAACTTGAACATCTTCCAGCGTGGCAACCCGGAGCTGAAGGGCGCGGTGGCCGAACGCAGTTTCCTCAAGGTGCTTTCCACCGGCGAGCCTAAGGCCTTTGCCGACGGCAGCGGTCGCCGCGAACTCGCCGAGGCCATCGCCAGCCGCGACAACCCCCTCACCGCGCGCGTGCTCGTGAACCGCGTGTGGGGCGTGCTCTTCAGCAAGCCGCTCGTCGCGACGGCGAGCAACTTCGGCCACTCGGGCATGATGCCCACGCACCCGGAGCTGCTCGACGACCTCGCCGTGCGCTTCATGGCGGGCGGCTGGTCCGTGAAGTCGCTCGTGAGCGAGTTGGTGCTTTCAGCCACCTACCGACAAAGCTCGCGCGACGACGTGAAGAAGGCCGCTGCCGACGTGGCGAACGAATCACTCTGGCGCATGAACCGCCGCCGGCTGTCCATCGAGCAATGGCGCGACAGCGTGCTGGTGGTGACGGGCGA
>CAIPBN010000142.1 GCA_903863315.1 uncultured Verrucomicrobiota bacterium
GGCGGAGGAGCCGGCGGCGGCATCCGCCAAGTTGCCGCTCATGGCGCGAAGGTGGGCGCGCACCACGTTCGTCGCGTTGGTGGTGTCCCAGCGGGGGATGCACAGGCGCTTCACCAAATCCAGCGGCGTGTAGTTGGTGCCGGCCGGCGGCACGGCCGGGCCGGTGATGCCGAGCAGGCTCGTCGAAAGAGACGTGACATTGGAGCTGCCATAGCCGCTGCGAATGGCTTCCAGAATCAGCGCGGCATCCTGCGAGATGATGGTGTCCTCCCGGTTCTCCCGCTGGACATTCAAGCCGGCCGGCATGACGCCGATGATGGCCACCATGGCGAAGGCGACAATGGCCAGGCTCAGGGCCACTTCAATCATGGTGAAGGCTGCCGTGTTGCGGTCAGGCTGACTGGCACGAGGGTGACCGGCTGCCTGCCAAGGACGGCCACTGCAAGCCGGCGGCACGGGTTCATGGCGTTTCAGTTTCATTGCAGGTCGGGTTTGATCGTCCGGGCACGACCGGTGATCCAGTCGATTCGGACACCATGAAACGGAATGACCCGCGCGCCGGCTGCTGGAGTAAAGTTTGCGGAAACCACCGTGCCGGTGAAGGACCGGCCCAGCGCATAAATAGTGCCGCCCGGAGGATAACGGACGAACGCCCCCACCGGCCCTGTGACCAGATACTCCACCCCCGCCACAATGCCCCCATTTTGCGGAATCGGCGGCTCAGTTTCCACGGCGTCGGTGTTCACCACGACGTTGACATCACCGGACGGATCCTTTGGATGCAGAATGCTGCCGGAGACAATGGGAATGGCGATGTTGGCAGCCCTCCCGGACAAGCGTCCGTTCTCGTCGAACGCAATGTAGGGCAACGGCAGCGAAATCGCCGACGCGGAATCATTCAAAGGAATCGCCGCCGTCTGCGGACTGGTGGGGAGGTTCATGAACAAGTTTTGATTGCGAAACACTGCGGCAGGGACGAAAGCCCCATCCGGCAGCGAACTCCACTCCGTGAGATAGCGCGGCGTGCTCTGCCCCGGCTGATCTCCCACGCTGCGCGGGGAGAACAACACATAGCTGGACAACTGTCCCCCGACCAAGGCATTGGCAGCGGCGTTCGTATAAAGATAGTTGGTCTGGGTCGAGAGCCCGCCCGCATACCAATTCGTGAACCAGTTGAGGTCCGGAGCGAAAACCACAAACACCTTGGTGCGGCTGCTCATGGCCTTGAGCCGCGCAAAGGCCATGTCGTCCGCCAGCTTCCGGCTCGCGGTCTCCGTGGTGTTCCCCTTCCCCGCCTTGGTGAACGACGGCAGCGTCAGCGCCGCCAGAATGCCGATGATGCCCAGCACCACGACCATTTCGATGAGCGTGAAGGCCCGCGCCGCAATGGGCTGGCCGGCACGACTCGAAAGGGTGATGGAGCGGGCGGAATTCATGGGCTTATTTCCAGCTCAGGATGTTGTCCTTGTTCACGGGCGAGTTGGCCGAGCTGGTGTCGCTGAACGAGGCATCCGGCCCGAAGGAGAAAACCATGACCGAATCCTTCAGTGCCCAGGTGCTCGATCCCGCGCCGCCCTGTCGCACCAGCCCGGTGTTGAAGCCGTTCACCACGTTGGCGTTGTAAACGGAATTGGACACCCAGCCGTCGTAGTTGAAATCCAGCGCCACGATGTAAGGGCTGCCCCACGGATCGCGCATGACGCCATCGGTGCCCAGCCCGGCACCAGCCGTCCCCCCAGAGCTCTTGGCATTAAAATAGGCCGTGCGGCGGGGATTGCGCGCATTGCCCGCCACCGACGGGTCTGGAGTGTAGGTAGGGGTAAACGAAGAGGCCGTGAGGATCACCATGAGTTCGGCATTGCTCGCCTGATACCCCGCTCCCGGGCTGCTGGCGATGTTGGTGCCATAGCCGGTGCCGGCCGTGCCGTAGGTGAAGTCCCAGCCAATCTGGGACGCCGGAGCCGAGCCCGGCAGACGATTGTAGTCGTGCTGATACACGTTACAGGCCCCCTTGATGTCGGCCATGTCCTTGACGGCTTGGGTGATTTTGGCCTTGGTCTTCACGATGCCCACCGCCGGCAGGATTAGCCCGGCCAGGATGCCGATGATGCTGATGACCACGAGCAGTTCGATCAGGGACATGGCCTGCTGGGAGGCCCGGGATTGGTTCAGTTGCGAGGTTTGCTTCATTTGCTGATGGGGTTCACTTCCAATTGCTGATGATATTTGTGCTGCCGTCGCGGCGTTTGATCTCGGCCCACAGGTCGTAGGTCTTCGGGTTGTGGCCGGTGGCAGGATAGGCCCGATACCGCCAGACATTGACCCCGCCAACTGGATGTTCACCCGGCACTTGCAGCAGCATGACCGCCGGCAAACCCGGCGTGCCGTTGGTGACAAGCGTGTAGTTCGCGCTCGCGCCGCCGCCGCCTTTCAGGTTCAGAAATGATTTCTGGCGATTGGCCCCGTCATTGACCAAGCCGGCGAGGCTGAAGCAACCGTTGAGCATGGCTGGCGTGACGGTATGGTTGGGGTCGGCAAGTGAAATGAAGTTTGCCCCGGAGCGACGCACGCCGCCCAGTTCGTAGGCCAGCGAGTTCCATTGAGGAGCGGCGTTCGTATTGTCCGGCGGATAGGTGCCGAACTGTTTCTTGTAGTCCTCAATCGCCAGCTCCAACTGCGCCTTCATGGCGATCGTCGCCGACTCCTGCTTCTTCACCTTGGCCATGCCCACGCCGGACAGCGTCATCGCCGCGATGACGCCGATGATCGCGATGACTACGAGCAGTTCGATCAAGGTGAAGGCCGCCGTCGTCCGGCTCGCCTGGAAAAAATGTGTGGTTTGTGTCTTCATCGCATTGCCTTGTCCCGCAGTTCTTGTTCCATCCGCTCGCTCAACCACTGCTTCACCATGCTCTGGTAGTTCAAATACCGGGAGCGGGCCAGTCGCTTGATCCGCGAGAGCATCCGCGGGTCCATGCGCAAGGTGACAGTAATGGAATCCGTGGACTCGGCCCCGGCCACCACCGCCGCGTCCATCAGCCGCAAGTCCAGCCGGTGCTCCTTCCAATAGTCAGCCTCCTCCTCCTCGCTCGTGAAGGCGGGCACCGCGTCCCAGTTGGTGATGGCGGTCATGGCTGATCAGTCTTTGTGGTCCAGCAATTGGGTCATGCGCCGCTTGTAGAAGAACATCTCTTCCTGCAAGAACTCGCGCGCATACAGCACCCGGACCTGCTTGCCATTGGTCCGATACACCGAAAACACCCCGGCCCCGCGACAGGAACGACCCAGGCTGAAGTAGCGGGCCTGCCCGGCGAACCGCGCGGAATCCGGCAGCAACCGCACGACAAAGGGGTCTTCAAACGACTCTTCCACGTCCTGTGTCGTCAGCTCGCCGTTCAGCGCGAACGGAGTGTTGTTCCAGTCAAAGTCCATTTGCTATCCGGTCTGAGCCGTATGTCCAAAGCCTTTGCGGTGTCACGACAATGTATTTACCCAAGGAGACCTCAGCCGTCAAACCGGGTCTTTACCTTAGATTGATCCCTTGGAACCCGGTCACGTGTCCTCGGAAGGGAGGCAAAATGGTGTTTGGCCACGGTTGAAACCGGCAACATGCTGCCGCCATCTGCCGACTTCAGCGAGCGCAACTCAATAATCGTAGAGACCAGCGTCGTGGGAATACCCGCCACCGCCACCGCCGGGACCGCCTTCGCCGCCCATGAGGTCGCCGAGCACGTCGCCCATGTCGGCCTCGATCTTCTCCGGGTCTTCGCCGGCTTCGAGGCGCTTGATGGCGATGTCGAGCTCCTTGGGCATGGTGCCGGGTGGCATGATGTCCTTCATCTTGCGCATCATGTGCGCCATGTGCTTGGGGTTGTTCTCATCGAGATGCTCCATGTCGCGTTCCATCTCGCGCATGGCACTCTCGACGCGCGGATCGTCCATGTCGGGCATCGGCGGACCATCATCGCCCTCGGTCTTGGCAGCGGGCTCCTTCAAGCCCTTCGACATCGCGAAGCGGCTCATCTGCTTGCGCATCTTCTTGTTGCCGCACTTGGGACAGACGGGCTTGCGAGTGGGATTGATGCGCTGGGAGAGGAAGTTGAAAATGACCCGGCACTTCGGGCAGGCGAATTCGTAGATTGGCATAGGCTGATTAAACCACTAACCGGCACTGACTCGCACTAATCGGAAATCGGCTGGAACGGTTCTTCTTCATCAGTGCCGGCCAGTGCGGGTTAGTGATGCTTGGTTCGTTGTTTCAAAGCAGAAGCCCCGGCCTTGCGACCGGGGCTTGGCGAAAGTTTCAGGCCCGGCCTACTTCATCCGGTCGAAGTTCTTCTGGAGGATCTGCCAGTCCGGCAGCGCGGCGAATTTCTCGCGGTTGGTGCTGACGATTTTCGCCTCGTTGGCGTTCTTGGTCGGGCGGTTTACCTTGTAGAAGATGCCAAACTTCCCGGGCATGAGGTCTTCCGCGAGCTTGTAAGCAGCGTATTCGTCGGTCACGTCGTGGTCCTTCGGCACTTCGGGGAACTGGCCGCCCTTGCGGGGGTTCGCGCCATCAAACGCGCCAGGATAGAACTCTACGCACTCGCTCAGGCACTCGATGAAACTGAAACCATCGTGGTCCATCGCGGCTTCCATCATCTGGAGGACGTGGTTCGGGTTGGTGTGCGTGGTGCGCGCCACGAAGGTGGCCCCGGCGCAGATGGCTTGCTTCATCGGGTTCACGGGCCGGTCGCCGCTGCCCCAGACGTCGGTCTTGGACTTGTAGCCGAGCGGCGAGGTGGGCGAGGTCTGGTTCTTGGTCAGACCATAGACGTTGTTGTCCATCACGCAGTAGGTCAGCTTGACGTTCTTGCGCGCCGTGTGCGTGAAGTGGTTGCCGCCGATGGAGAAGGCGTCGCCATCGCCACCGAAGACGAAGACGTGCAGATCGGGCCGTGAGAGGGAGACGCCGGTCGCAAAGGGCAGCGCGCGGCCGTGGATGAAGTGCGCGCCGTGGGCCTGCACGAAGTAAGGAAAGCGGCTGGAGCAGCCGATGCCCGCCACGGTGGTGATCTTCTCGTGGTGCATCTTGCGCTTCTCGATGAGCTTGAAGTAAAGCGCGAGCACGGAGAAGTCACCACAGCCGGGACACCAAGTCGGATGATCGGCGGCGACTTCTTTCTTGGTGAGGCCCTTGCGCTCGCCCTCGGGAATGGGCGGCACAGGGGTCAGATTGAGATTGCCAGTGCGAGTGAGGTTTTCGGAGGGGAAGGAGAGGGCAGTCATGTCGTGAAATGAAATTGAGTTTCGTGGGTGGAAATTACTTCGTCATCGCCTTCACGCGGTCGAGTATCTCGCGAATCTTCCAAGTCAAACCGTCCACCTTGGTGAGGCCGCGAATCTTCGGGTCGCAGTAGCGGGCGCGCAGCACGGCACCGAGCTGGCCGTAGCCGTAGAAGCCTTCGTCGTTCAGCTCAACGACGAGCACATGCGAGAAGGCTTCGAAGATTTTCTCCAAGCCATTGGGCAGCGGGTTGAGATACTTGATGTGCAGGCCTGAGACGGCGTCCCCAGCGGCACGCGCCTGTTTCACGGCTTCCTCCACGGGGCCCTTGCTGGAGCCCCAGCTCACGAGGAGCACCTGGCCCTCGGACGGTCCGAAGACAGTCGGGGTCGGAAGGTCTGCGCCGAGCTTCTTGAGCTTGTTGCGGCGCTTGGCAGTCATCTGGACGTGCAGCTTGGGCGAGCCGGTTGGGTGGCCGAGTTCGTCGTGTTCCAAGCCAGTCACGACGGGATACTTGCCGCTGGCGACGCGCGTGCCGGGGGCGAGATGGCGCGTGATACCATCGGTCGCGGCGAGGTCGTAAGGCTTGTGATCCGCCACGGGTGTGAAGTCCGGCGAGATGTCCTGACAAATCTTTTCAAGCTCCGGCATCTTGAAGGCCTCGATGCGGGACGCAATGCCCTGGTCGGTGAGAATGATGACGGGCGTGCTGTATTTGCGCGCGATGTTCACGGCCTCAATTGCCGTGTAGAAACAGTCTTCCACACTGCTCGGCGCGATGACGACACGCGGTGAATCACCGTGGCCGCCGAAGCACGCGATGTTCAGGTCGGACTGCTCGACGTTCGTCGGCATGCCAGTGCTCGGCCCGCCGCGCTGCACGTCCACGACGACCAGCGGCACTTCCGCCATCACGGCCCAGCCGATCGCTTCCGTCTTTAGCGAGATGCCGGGACCGGAGGAACCTGTCACCGCCACGCGCCCGCCCCAGCTTGCGCCGATGGCCATCGCAACCGACGCAATCTCGTCCTCGCACTGGATGAACGAGCCGCCGTATTTTGGCAGCTCCTTGCGGAGCAGCTCCATGATGTCCGACCACGGTGTAATGGGATAACCCGCACCGAAACGCACGCCCGCCGCGATGAGGCCGTATGCGAGCGCCTCGTTGCCGCCCATGACGATTTGGTTGTGGCCGACATTCTCGCCGGGCTTGAACTTGAACAGCTCCGCCGCGGTCGCAAGCGTGTGGCTGTAGCCGCCGTTGAAGGCCGCGATGGCGGTCTCGGCGACCTTCGGATCCTTGCCGGCGAAACGCTCGCTCAGAAGGCGATGCAGCTTTGGCACGTCGAGGTTGAACATCTTGGCGATGAGGCCGAGCGAGTAAACGTTCTTGCCCTTGTCGCGGCCCGTGCCGCCGATGGCTTCGACCACCAAACTCGAAATCGGCAGGCCGATGTGACGATACTTGGAGAGGTTTTCCTGCGGGATCTCCTTCACATGGTCGGAGTCGTATAGGACGATGCCGCCCTTCTTCAGCGAGCCGACATGGCCTTCATAGCTATGCTGGTAGAAGCAAAGCAGCACGTCCGCCTCGTCCCCCGCACTGAGCACTTCGCCAGATCCGATGCGCACCTGGAAGATGGAAGGACCACCGGAAATCGTGGACGGAATGGTCATGAAGGTCATGACCTCCTGCTCGCTGCGGCCCGCGAGGCGCGCAAGGAAACCGCCGATGGCCTGGATGCCGTCCTGCGAGTTGCCCGCGATGCGGATGACGGCTTCGGAGATGTGGGATACTTCGGGGGTGCCGCCTGTTGGCGCAGGGGTGGCAGTAGTGGCGTCGCTCATTTTGAGAAATCGTTTTGCTCGTTGTGTCGTGTCGGGAGACAAAACCACCCGCTTACTAGCGGGTGGTTGCTCGCTTCAATTTGCCGGACAGCGTAACACTGGTCGGGGGGGTGTCAATTGCCTAGGCTGGAAATAAGGCCGCTTAAACCATCGGGGCGGTTATTTAAGTAGAACCGCTGCTCCCTTTTTGGATTTTCCCTTGCGCGCGTCCGCCCCCTGCCCAAATCTCCGCCCCGCTTTATGAACTATCGCATCGCTGACCGCGCCAAAGTCCTCTCGCCCTCGCTCACGCTGGCCATTGATTCCAAGGCCAAGGCGATGAAGGCCGAGGGCATTGACGTGGTGGGCTTCGGCGCGGGCGAGCCGGACTTCGACACGCCGCAGCACATCAAGGACGCCTGCGCTGCCGCGCTCGCCGCCGGCTTCACCAAATACACGCCTGCCGCCGGCATCCCCGAGCTGCGCCAGGCCATCGCGGACAAGCACAAGCGCGAGAACGGCCTGACCTACAAGCCTTCGCAAATCATCGTCTCCTGCGGCGGCAAGCACTCCTGCTACAACGTCATCCTCGCCACCTGCCAAGAAGGCGACGAGGTCATCATCCCTGCGCCGTATTGGTTGAGCTACCCGGAGATGGTCAAGCTGGCGAACGCAAAACCCGTCATCATTGAGACCTCGGACAAGACCGAGTTCAAGGTCACGCCCGCTCAACTCCGCGCCGCCATTACGCCCAACACGCGGCTATTCATCCTCAACTCCCCGAGTAATCCGACCGGTAGCGTTTACACCCCCGACGAAATCAAGGCGCTCGGCGATGTCTGCGTGGAAAAGGGCGTGCTCATCATGAGCGATGAGATTTACGAGCACCTCACTTACGATGGAGCGGTCGTGAAGAGCGTTGCGAGTTTCAGCCCGGCGCACTTCGAGCACACCATCATCGTCCACGGCTTCGCGAAGGCGTGGAGCATGACCGGCTGGCGACTCGGCTGGACTGCCGCGCCCGAGCCGATTGCGAAGGCCATTGACGCCATTCAAGGCCACAGCACGAGCAACCCGACGAGCTTCGCGCAGAAAGGCGCAGTCGCAGCGCTCAATGGCTCGCAAGAACACCTGCCCAAGTGGCTCGCCGAGTTCGCCAAGCGCCGCAGCTACGCGCACACCAAGCTCAACGCCATGCCCGGCGTCACCTGTGCGAACGCAAAAGGCGCGTTCTACCTCTTCCCGAACATCAGCGGCACCGGCCTCAAGTCCGCCGACTTCTGCGCGCGCCTGCTGGAGCAGGAGAAGGTCGCCGCCGTCCCCGGCATCGCCTTCGGGGCGGACGATTACATCCGCCTCAGCTACGCGACGAGCATGGCGAACATCGAGAAGGGTCTGGAGCGGATGGACCGCTTCGTGCGCGGGCTGAAGAAGTAGGACGACGCGGCGTTCAAGCCGCAGCAGGCGAAGGCGGGCGCAAGCACAGCGCGCTTTCGGAACGCTTTGAACGAAGAGACTTTTCTGTGGCCTGAAGGCCCCGCCCTCCTGCATGCCCCCACCCTGCCCCGCCGCTATTTTGCCAGCCCGCGTTCGCTCGTGCGGGCAAAGGCGATCAGGTGCTGGATTTCGGGCAACACAGGGACTTCCGCTTCGATCTTGGTCAGGGCGTTTGAAACCGTGAGCCCCTCGCGGAACAAAATCTTGTAAGCTTTCTTGAGGGCCGCCTGCGCCTCGGCGGAGATGCCGTTCCGCTCCATACCTACCTTGTTCAAGCCCTTCGTCTCGCCCGGATTGCCGTCCACGATCATGTAGGGCGGCACGTCCTGCACGACCTTCGCGCAGCCACCAATAATCGACATGCGCCCGATGCGGCAGAACTGATGCACCGCCGCCAGCCCGCCGATGATGGCGTGATCTTCCACGAAGACATGCCCCGCCAGCGTGCCGACGTTCGACATGACGATGTGGCTGCCCACGCGGCAATCGTGTGCGATATGCGTGTAAGCGAGGAAATGGTTGTGGGAGCCGATGACCGTGGCGTCGCCGTCGTTCGTCGCGCTGTGGACGGTGGAGTTCTCCCGGAAGACGTTGTGGTCGCCGATGACCGTGCGCGTGACGCCGCCCTTCCACTTCAAGTCCTGCGTCTTGAGCCCGATGGCCGCAAACGGGAACAGCTCGTTGCCCACGCCCAGCGTCGTGTGTCCGTCGATGACAACATGCGAATGCAGCCGGCATTCCGGTCCCAAGGTGACGTGCTGGCCGATGACGCAAAACGGCCCGATATGGCAGTTGGAGCCAATCTGGGCGTCGGGATGGACGACCGCGGACGGATGGATGTTCCCCATGCTCATTCCTTGTCCATGAGCATGAAGGTCACGTTCGCCTCGCTGACCACCTCGCCGTTCACGAGGCACTCGCCGCGCGCCTTGCCGATCTTTCCGCGCATCTTGGTCATCGTGACATCAATCACCAGCACATCGCCGGGGCGGACGGGCTTGCGCCACTTCACCTCCTCGGCAGACATGAAGTAGGCCAGCTTCCCGGCGTTCTCCGCCTGCCGCATCATGAGGATGCCGGCAACCTGCGCCATCGCTTCGAGCTGGAGCACGCCGGGCAAGATGGGGTGGCCGGGAAAATGTCCCGCGAAGACGGGGTCGCTCATGCTGACGTTCTTCTGCGCGACGATGCGGTTGCCCTCAATTTTCGTCACGCAGTCCACCATCAAGATCGGCGGCCGGTGCGGCAGAATCTTCATCACCTGCATCACATCCAGCGTTGCGCCATCGCGCACGGGATTCTCCTCCGCAGACTTTGCCGGCGGCGGCGAGAAGGTCTGCACGGCCTTCTCCGGCTTGCGCATCTGGGCGGCGATCTGCCGGGTCAGCTCACAGTTGCCGGTGTGGCTCGGGCGAATGGCGACGATGTGCCCAAGCAGAGGCCGGCCCAGCAGGGAAAGGTCGCCGATGATGTCCAGCATCTTGTGCCGGACAAATTCCTCGGGGTAGCGCAACGGCTCGGTGGTCAGCACCGCATCGTCGCGGATGACCACCGCGTTCTCCAAGCTGCCGCCCTTGATGAGGCCGTGCTTGTAGAGCTGCTCAAGTTCCTCGAAGAAACAAAAAGTCCGCGCATGCGCGAGTTCCTTCGGCCACGTCTCCGGTGTCACTTCCAAACTGTAGAACTGGGTGAAGCGGCCACCCGAACCCGAGCTGGTGCAGGAAATCTTCAACCGGTCGTGCGGGAAGACCTGCATGATCGTCTCGCCCACCTGAATCTCAATCGGCTGCGTGATCCGGTAAGGAGCCCGCGCCTCCGTCTGCGGCACGATGCCCGCCTTCTCAATCATGCGCACATATTCGCGCGCGCTGCCGTCGGCGATGGGCGGCTCGTTGGCATCAAGGTCCACGATGACATTGTCCACCCCGGCGCCGCTGAAGGCCGCGAGCACATGCTCGACGGTGTGGATCTTCACGCTCCCCTTGCCCAGCGTGGTGGAGCGATTGGTGTCGATGACGAGTTCCACGCGCGCCTCAATCTCCGGGCGGCCGTCCAAATCCACCCGGCGAAACCGGATGCCAGTTCCGCATGGCGCCGGATGGAACGTCATGTTCACGCGGCCGCCGCTGTGAAGGCCGGTCCCGGAAAAACTCACTGACTCCCGCAAGGTCTGCTGCTGTGACACGCGGTGACCTTAGCCAAAGGCGCAGGAAGCAGGCAAGCCGGGAGGTCAATTCCGCAGCGTTCCACCATTGACACGCGCTCCGGCACGCCGCCCAAATACGCGGCACCAAACCAAAATGAAACTCTGCCGCTTCAAACTCACCACCGACTGCCACACCGTTCACATCGGGCTCACCTTGGATGACACCACGGTGCTGGATCTCTCCGCCGCCGGGGTGTCGCGGCTTGCCGCCTTGCTGGAGAGCGAGCGCCTCATCCCAGTGCTCCGGGCGCTGGCGGCCCTGCCCCTGCCCCGTCGGCCATTGTCCGAGGTCACGCTTCTAGCCCCGGTTGAGCAACAGGAGGTCTGGGCGGCGGGGGTCACCTACCTGCGGAGCAAAAAGGCGCGCATGGACGAGTCCGAGTTCAGTGCCAGCGCCTACGACCGCGTGTATGAGGCGGAGCGCCCGGAGATTTTCTTCAAGTCGCTGCCCGAGAAGGTCGTCGCCACCGGCGGTGATGTGGGCATTCGCAAGGATGCGAAGTGGAACGTGCCGGAGCCGGAGGTGGCGCTGGTGTGCAACTCGCGCGGTCACGTCGTCGGCTACACCATCGGCAACGACATGAGCTCCCGGGACATCGAGGGGGAGAACCTCCTCTACCTCCCGCAGGCGAAGACCTACCTGAAGTCCTGCGCGGCCGGCCCCTTTATCAAGGTCGGCGTGGACGAGGCGACGGCCCGGACGTGGACGATCAGTGTGGAGATTATGCGCGACGGGCAGCCTGTGTTTAGCGGCGAGACCTCGGTCGGCCAGATCAAGCGCACGTTCGATTCGCTTGCTGAGTTTCTCTTCCGAAGCCAGAGCTTCCCGCACGGGGCGGTGCTGCTCACGGGCACGGGCGTGGTGCCGCCGGACAACTTCACCCTCGCCGCCGGCGACCGGGTGCGCATCCGCATCTCCGGCATCGGAACCTTGGAAAACCCGGTGGCCGTGGTGTGATGTAACCCCCGGCATCAAGCGGCGTCACTCTTCCTTGAACGGCTGGCGGCGTTCGCCAACCCAACAGCAAACATCCATTCACCCATCATCATGAAGCAATCATCATTACTAGCCATCGCCCTCGGTGGCATCATCGCACTCAGCCCCGCCGCCCAGGCACAGGACAAGAAGGCCGAAGGCCGGGCACGTCCGTCCGTGGAGGAACGCCTGAAGCAGCTCTCCGAAGCGCTCAAGCTCACCGACGAGCAGAAGACGAAGCTGGCCCCCATCCTCAAGGAGGAAGGCGAAAAGCTTCGTGCCATCTTTGAGGACACCAAGAGCTCCCGCGAGGAGAAGGGCAAGAAGATGCAGGAAGCCCGCAAGGATCTCACCGCCAAGGTCAAAGCCGTGCTCACTCCTGAGCAGGCCGAGAAGTATGAGAAGATTCAGGCCGAGATGGCGGCGAAGCGGAA
>CAIPBN010000143.1 GCA_903863315.1 uncultured Verrucomicrobiota bacterium
GCATTACGCCTTCGGCAGGAGGTCGGCCACGAGCGCCTTCTCTTCCTTCAGCTCGTTCTCCGTCGCGGTGATCTTCGCGCGGCTGAACTCGTTGACGGGCAGGCCTTGCACGATTTCCCACTTCTTGCCATCGGTGCGAATCGGGTAGCTGAACATCAGGCCCTTCTCGATGCCGTAGCTGCCATCCGAGCAGACGGCGACGCTGAACCAGTCACCGGCTGCGGTGGGCGTGGTGAGGCGGCGGACTGTGTCCACCACGGCATTGGCCGCGCTGGCGGCGGAGCTGAGGCCGCGCGCCTCGATGATGGCCGCGCCGCGCTTCTGCACGATGGTGATGAAGTCCTTCTCCAGCCACTCGCGGTGCCCGATGACATCGGTGGCGGGGCGGTTCTGAATCTTCGTGTTGAAAAAGTCGGGATACATCGTGGAGCTGTGGTTGCCCCAGATGCAGAGGTTGGTGATGGACTCGACGGGCGCGCCGGCCTTCTTGGCGAGCTGCGTGCGGGCGCGGTTTTCATCCAGCGCGGTCATGGCGAAGAACTGCTCGCGGGGCACGCCGGCGGCGCTGTTCATCGCGATGAGGGAGTTCGTGTTGCAAGGGTTGCCGACGACGAGCGTGCGCACGTCGCGGGCGGCGTTCTTGGCGATGGCCGCGCCCTGGCCAGTGAAGATTTTGCCGTTGGCGGTGAGCAGGTCCTTGCGCTCCATGCCGGGGCCGCGCGGCCGGGCACCTACGAGCAGCGACCAGTTCACGCCGCGGAAGCCTTCGTTCAAATCGCTTGTGGGCACGCAGCCCTTGAGCAGCGGGAACGCGCAGTCTTCCAGCTCCATGATGACCCCGTTGAGGGCCTTGAGCGCCTTCTCGTCGGGGATTTCGATGAGGTGGAGGATGACTGGCTGGTTCGGTCCGAACATCGCGCCGGAGGCGATGCGGAAGAGGAGGGAGTAGCCAATTTGGCCGGCAGCGCCGGTGACAGCGACACGGATGGGTTGGTTCATAATTTCAAAGGCGCGGAGTATGGGAAGTTGCTGAAGGCGTGGCAAGCGCGGGTGTTGCGCTTGCCCCTGCCAAGTCAGAGGCCGTTCACCGTCCCCCAAATGTCTTCGCGGTTTCGGCGAAGATCATCATAGGTCCACGTCTCTGCATGGCCGTCGACGAACAGAACATTCGAGCGAAGGTTGTGTTTGGGGGCAGGCTGATGCGGTGATGGGGTGGTCGAGTTCCACGTGAGGTTGCTGTAAACGGAGGCTGTCCACGTGGCAAACCACGTCTTGAACTGTCCGTTGGGTATGTTCGGTGCGGCGGGGATTCCCACGTCGCCCATGAGCCAAATCGCACTCGGGCGACGAATGTCCGTTAGCCGGCGGCTGCCCAGCGCGGGGCCGCCAATCCCGTTGGTGGCATAACGGATGATCGTGGACTCGATCACTCCAAAACCCAACTGGCCACCTGGGGTGATGTCCTGATCCCGCACCGCCGGGCACCGCCAGATGACACTCGCTCCGTTTGTGTCCGGCAGATACTTGCCCTGAACGAAAATATCAAACCACCAGTTCCCCGCGTTATTGAAAGTGTAGGCATGCCGGTTGAGCGGCACAAACTGGCCCTCGTGGTCGTCAGCATATTGCAGCATCGCAAGGCCAATCTGTCGCAGATTGTTCATGCACTTGATGCCATTGGCCTTGGCCTTGGCCTTGGAGAGCGCGGGCAACAGCATCCCCGCCAGAATGGCGATGATGGCGATGACCACCAGCAGCTCAATCAGCGTGAAGGCGGCGGCGCGACGGTTGGGGCTGGGGTGTCGGTTAAACATGATCGGGAATGAAACTACATTGCCGACGATGGCCGTCAACTTCCCATCCACCAGATGCAGTGCGGTCATGAGTCTGGCGGACCGATTCGCTTCATCTGGAGACACGGCAGTCGCACACCCGTTGTCGCGCACGAACATGCCGTTCCCTCACTCGTCCTCTTTCACTCCAACGAGCTTGGCTGCCGTGGCCCGGCGGTCGGTGACGATTGCGCGGAACTGCCAGGTGGCTCGGGGCTCGACCGTCTGCCGGTAATCTGTAGCGGTGCCGACTTTGTTGCCCGCCGTGTCGAGCAGATCCAACTCGACCCGCACGCCCAGACGTTGATGGTCGGAGTCGTTTTTCAACAACCCGGTGACATAGACCAGCCGGCTGCCCTTGGCTCCCTTGGGCTGGTCCAAGGCGATCTGGGTGACCTTCAAGTCACCGATGAGTTTGGGTCCCTTTGGCACCGGCACCGGCACCACGGCGGGAGGAGCGGTGGGGGCAGGTGTGGCGGGCGACTTGGCGGTGGGACTTGGCGCAGGAGCGGGAGCCGCAGGCGGCTGTCCTGCTGGGACTGGGGGCGAGGATGGCGAAGCTGGGCTCTTGCCGGGAGCCGCCTCAGGAGATTCCTCCCCGCGCTGCTTAAGATGGGAGCCCACAACAACGACAACCGCGATCATCACGGCCAGGTTGACAGTCCACAAGCACACGCGAAGCCACTGGCTTTTCCCGCGGGCGGCAGGCCCGGGCGACGCTGCGCGGAGGGCAGCCGGATCAACCCGCTTGACGCCAGCAGGAACGGACTTGGGCGGAGCAGCAGGCACTGGCGATGGCCGAAGAGCGGGAACCGGGGCAGGTGCGGCTTTCGGCACCGGCTTGGCCGGAACCGTGGGAGGCTGGGTTGAAGCGGGAGGAGCAGCCGCCTTGGGGAGCAGGACGGTTTTCCCACACTGGCCGCAACTGCTCGCGCCACCCCCGGCGTAATCAGGATAGGTGACCTCCCCGCCGCAATGCGGGCACTTGCACTTGAGGTATGTTTTTCCCGCGCTCACGAGTCGGGATGACGAGGGGAGTTAGAAGATTTTCCCGGGGGCGACAAGACCGGTGAATTTCCCGCCGGACAATCGCCCGTCACTTGATCTCGCGCACCAGCAGATTGCGAAACTCCATGGGCGTGCCTTCGGCTTGCAGACCAATGTGACCGCGCGCCGGCACGAGGCCGGTGGCTTCCCATGCGAGCTTGCCATTGCACCAGAGGGTGACCGCCGTGCCCTTGACCAGCACGCGCCATTCGTTCCACTCACCGGTGGCCCGCTGCAGCGTGGGCGAGGCTTTGGCCCCAGTGAGGCTGCCGGCAAGGAACGCGCCCTCGGTGTTCCGGTCCACCCGGATCTGGTTGTTGCCAGCGTCGGGCTTGCAACGGATGTAGAAGCCGCCGTTGAACTTGGGCACCAGCGTGCGCCATTCAAACTTCACCTCGAAGTCCCCAAACTCCCGCACCGTGACGAGATGCGGTCGCATGCCACCGGTCAAGGCGATGACACTGTCCTTCACCTTCCAGTTCTCAGGCCACGGGTCACCGGTCTTCTGGAGAGAGAAGCGCCAGCCGGTGAAATCCCGCCCATTGAACAGCGGCTCAAATTCGCTGTCCGCAGCGCAGGCACCATGAGCAGCCAGCAGGACGACCGCGCAGACCAGCGGAAACGAGCGGAGAAAGCAATTCATCGCACTTCGACGGAGCAGACGCTCACCACTTCAATTCCTGCAACCGGCGCGCCACCTCCTGGGCATTGGCCCGGCTGTTGAAGCTGCTGATGCGGAAGTAGCCCTCGCCCTGCGAGCCAAAGCCGCTGCCGGGCGTGATGACGACATTGGCCGCGCCCAGAATCTTATCGAAAGCCTGCCAGCTCGTGACCCCGGCGGGCGTGCGAACCCAGATATAGGGCGCGTTGACGCCACCAAAAACTTGCAGGCCGGCCTTTTGCGCCCCTTCGCGCAGCACTTTCGCATTGCCCATGTAGTGCTCGATCAAGGCCTTGACCTGCGCCTTGCCCTCGGACGAGTAAAGCGCTTCGGCCGCCCGCTGCACCAGGTAGGAGACCCCGTTGAACTTGGTGGTCGTGCGCCGCAGCCACAGCGGATGCAAGGGCCTGCTCTCCCCGGTCTGGGTTTGGGCATTGAGCGACTTCGGCACCACGATGAACGCGCAGCGCACGCCGGTGAATCCACCATTCTTCGAGAAGCTGCGGAACTCAATGGCGCATTCCCTAGCCCCGGGAATCTCGTAGATGGAGCGCGGGATGGCGGGATCGTTGATGTAAGCCTCGTAAGCGGCATCGAACAGGATCACCGCCTTGTGTTCGAGCGCGTATTTGACCCAGGCCTCGAGTTGCGCCCGCGTGGCCACCGCCCCGGTGGGGTTGTTGGGCGAGCACAGATAGATGACGTCCACGTGCTCCTTCGGCGGCTCCGGGATGAAACCATTCGCCGGCGTGCAGGGCAGGTAGACGATGCCCGAATAGGCCCCGGACTCATCAGCGGGACCGGTGTGGCCGGCCATGACGTTGGTGTCCACATACACTGGATAAACGGGATCGCTGATGGCCAGGCGATTCTCATGCCCAAGGATGTCGAGAATGTTTCCGCAATCGCACTTCGAGCCGTCACTGACGAAGATCTCGTCGTCCGCCACCTCGATGCCCCGGTCGCGGAAATCATGCTTGGCAATCGCGCCCCGCAGCCAGTCGTAGCCCTGCTCCGGCCCGTAGCCCTTGAACGACTCACGCACGCCCATCTCATCCACCGCCCGGTGCAAAGCGGTGAGGACCGCTGGGGGAAGCGGTTCAGTGACATCCCCGATGCCGCAACGGATCAGGCGCTTCGCCGCCTCCGGGTTCGATTCGCAAAAGACCTTCACCCGGCGACCAATCTCGGGAAACAGGTAGCCGGCCTTGAGCTTGAGGTAGTTGTCGTTGAGAAAAGCCATGGTGGATGATGCGTTCGGATTCGGTTGCGGAACCCACGCTGCGGGCCGCAATTTCAAGCGGCAGACGGTAGCGGGCCGACTTGGTTTCGCAAGCGGCAAAACCGGCTTTACGCGCGCGCAGGGCACGGCCACAATCGGTCCATGATGCGCAAGGCACTTCAGTTTGGCAGTCTGGCAGCGGCCGTGTTGCTGGTCGGCTGCGGCACCACCTCCACCGTCACGCTGTTGTCCCCGCGCACGCAGGTGCGCAACGCGGAGGGACTTTATCCCGTCGAAATCGAGTTCCGCAGCAACATGCAGGCGCTCAAGAAGGAGACGCTGAAGCCTTACCTGCAAGTGGGTGACAACAACTATCCGATGCGCCGCACCCCCCGGTTGGACACCCGCTGGGAAACCCTGCTGCCAGTGCCCGCCTCCACGAACTGGATGGACTACCGGGTCAAGGTGGACTTCGAATACAACGCCGTCCCCACCCCGCGCTCCAACAGCGTCCTTTCCCAGCCATATCGGCTGCAGATCAAAGACAAGTAGGCGAAGTCTTGCCGCAGCAATTTTTGCCCGCTTGAGCGGAGGCAGGACACTGCTCCCAGTACCTCAAGGAGCAACCACCCGATAATAGCGGCTGGCGTTGGTGAAGGTCTGGGGTTCGGAGAATTGAATCAGTCCGTAGGGCGCGTAATTGGTCGAGATGTTCACCCAATTAGCCAGATCGCTGGAAGCCTGCACGCGATAGACTTGATTGGTCTGACCCTCGATCCGGAACTGAAGCCCGCCATTGACGACGCGGACTGAATTCGTGCCGAACCGAATGACCACCGACGAATCAACGGGTTCAACGATCGGCAAGTCCAGATTGTCCACAAAGCCGGCATCTTCCCCGGAACTGAACGAGGAATCCTTCACATAGCGCCATTCCAGCACGTTGGTGGCTGCGGGAACGGTGAAGGAATGCGTCAGCCAGCCGCTGTCCCCATTCGTGCGCACCCGCAGGCTGCCGTTCAGGTAAAACTCTAAAAAATCACCGCTGGTCGGCCCGTTGGCCTCGCTGTTGACCCGGTAGGCAAAGGACGCACTGCCCGCCCGGGTCAAAGCCACAAGCCGCAAAAAGTTGGTCTGACCGTGAGCCGTTGCCCCGGACCGCGCATGGAACGCCCCGCCTTGTGCGGGAGCGCCTGACTGGCTATTGGTGGCCGCCACATACCACGGCTGAACGCCGGCCGGGTTGTTGGTCAACCAACCGATGTTGGGACGGAACGCACCCGATTCAAAACTCTCCGCCAACAGCCGGGGGGCGAAGACCGCCGTAAGCGCGGTGGGGCGGGTCACGGTCAGCCGCAATGGATTATCGAGCACCCTCTCATCGCCCTGCCAGGTGACGAAGCTAAAGCCATTGGAGGCAACCGCGGTGATGTCCACCACACTGTTGCTGACGAAAGTGCCACTCGTGGGCGACACGCTGCCACCAACGGTGGCGCTGACGGTGAGCTGGTAAATGGGTAACGCCGTGAAGCCATAGGTCAGCACGAGTTGCCCAGAAGCTCCGGCCAGGCCATCAACGGCAACGTAGTATCTCACTCCTGCCCGCACTGCCTGATAAAGATCGCTGTGCACGACATCGGGAACAGGCGCATCATCGTTGGCACCGACTGGCGTGAGCCGATCCACCCGTGTGCCAGTGTAAACCGCCAGCAGCGTGTCATAAGTCGAATTGGAGGTGGTCAGGGAAAGGAGCCCATCGGTGGTCGGAGTGAAGAAATACCACACGGACTTCCCACCCTGTTTTCCTACATGGTGCGGCTCACCAGGCTCACTGGTGGCATTCGCCGTGTTGGCGTTCATCGATCCGATGGTGCCGGTCAATTCAAGGGCATTGGCAAGCACGTCGTTGAACGGATCGAAGACGCGGTAGTTGACTTGAAACGTCACAGGCAGCGACACATTGCCGGAGAAATCAGACGCGGAAATGGAAATGACATTGGCTCCGGGGGAGAGGAAGAGCGGCACGGTCCAGTCGTTCGTGCCTGTGGCCGAGACGGCCAGCCCGTTGTTCAACTGCACCTGCACCTGGCGAACCCCAATCGCGTTGGTGCCGGGATCGATGGCGGTCCCGGACAGCACGAGTTGCGCATTGGTGACAATCAATCCGCTGGGCGGATTGGTCACGGACTGGGCCCCGCTCACCAAGTTTGTGATGGTGATGGCGGGAGCCTGCGTGTCGGGATCCGCGTCAAACAGCACGCGGAGCCGGATTTGTCCGGAAGTGTTGGTGGAAGCACTGGCCACGGCAATCCGGTAGGTGGTGCCGGCCACCGCATCGAATTTCACGAACCCCTGCAAAATGCCCCCTGCATCATTGGTGCCGACCACCAAACTCAGATTGGTCAGCGTCGTGTTCAGCAGGCTGTTGGTGTAAACGGCGACCACCGTGTCGAATGTGCTGCCAGCCGTGTCCACCAGCACTGAGCTCGACCGAACGGGCGCCCAGTTCCACCAGACGGACCGCACCGCACCCGCCACACCGGCATGCGCGGGCTCGCCCGTCTGTAAGGTGGCAAACGTGTTGTCACCCACCACGGTTCCACCACCGTCAGGAACCTTGGCCGTGGGCACAAAGTTGTCGTTGGGCGGCACGGTCGCAGTCCGATAGGTGACCGTGTTGGAATAATTCGTCTTGCCGGGGGCGGTGATGGACAACGTCAACGGCAAGCTGTTCGTGGCCACGGCCAGCAAAGTGACGCTGAGTGAGTGACGGTTATCGGACGCCACCGAATCCGGATTTACCCCGTTGTTCAAGAAGACTTGGTTGGTGAACAATCCCGGGATCGTGCCCACCACGGTGGCGTTGTTAACTGGCAACAAGTCGCTCACTTCGACCGTGAAAGTCACCGTTGATCCAGCCAGCAGGGTTGATCCAGATGCCGGAGAGACCAGCACCTCCAGCAAGTTGTCCTGCACGGTTGTCAGGGCCCGATGGGCGTTCACCCGGCCATTCTGGATGGTGTTGGTTGCCAAGGCAGCCACCGGCGTCGTCGTAAACAAAATGCGGTTCCGGACCTCGCTGACAGTGATGGTGTTGGTGAGCGCAAAAACCAATCCCGCCACGCCAGCCACATGCGGGGCGGCC
>CAIPBN010000144.1 GCA_903863315.1 uncultured Verrucomicrobiota bacterium
CGCCTTCTCCCACGCGTGGATGACTTCGAGGGAGAACTCATCCTGCACTGCTGGCGTTGGCGCAAAGTCCGTGCCCGACTCGTCCCACGCCGGACCGAGCGTGTGTCGGTAAATCGTCGCGGAACTGGAGTTCAGCCACACGTGCGGTGGCTGCGCGCACTGCACGATGGCCTGCCCAACGACGCGCGTGGAGTTCACGCGCGAGTCGAGGATGAGTCGGCGGTTCGCCTCGGTGTAACGGCAGTCCACCGAGCGTCCCGTGAGGTTCACGACCGCTGCCGCGCCCTCCAACTCAGGCACCCACTCGCCCAACGTCTCCGCATCCCAGCGCACTTCCCGAGCCGCGCGATTCGCCTGTGGCGAACGTGTGAGCACGACGACTTCCCAGCCGAGCGCCTGAAAGTGCTTCGCCAGTGCTTGTCCGAGAAAGCCGGAGCCACCGGCGAGGATGATGCGTGACTTGTTCATGGAGTTTGAGCTGAGGTCTCCGCCCGGGCCTTGATGTGTTGGAGGACACGGAGTTGGATGCGATGGATGATGTAGTCTGACCAAGTCTGCCAGTAGCTCACCGGCCACATGTTGTGCCGATACCACGTGGTGCCCTCCAGCCGGGTGCCGCCGTCGGGCAGGGGAATAAGTTGAAACTGCCCGCGCTCCGAGGCGAGGAAACCGTCGAGGTGGGGCGGGTGAACGTCATTGTAGGGCGTCCACTCCTGCATCGGTGGCGGATTCTTCGTCACACCGAAACGCAGCAGGCGTGGCGCGTCCCAGACTTCGATTGGCTCGACGAACGGCCCCGTGGAGAAAACGCAGTGGCGCACGGCTCCGGGTCCTTCGCCGAACATCTCCGCCCGCTGCGGATACGCGATGCCCAGCCGAAACAGCCACTCGGTCGGCGGCGGCAGTTCGCCGAAGCGCACCACGTGTGTCCACACGCGGTCGGGCGGCGCGGCGACGTCCAGGGAGGATTTCACTTCGAGCAGCGGCGAGGGCGCGTCAACCAGCCGTTCCCCGCCGAGCATCAGTGGCACGGCGAGCACGCCCGCGCAGAGCATTTGCCCCGAGCTGTGCCGCTGGCGAGCGGGCTGGACCGCATGTCCCAACATCGCGCCTACCAGCGCCAGCGGCACGGCCAGCGGGGCCGCCATCGCAATACAGATGACGCCTTCAATCGCGAGTGCGACAAAGCCCACCGAGGCCACGAGCACCGCCAGCAGGGCCACCAGCAAGCTCTCGCGCCAGGTGCGCACCTCGTGGACACCGTAAGACATCGCGGCAAGAAAGCCGGCGACGAACGGCAAGCCGAGGAAGAGTCCCCAGCCGTATTGCCCAAAGCCCTGCGTGCCCAGAAGCGTCGCCGCCCACAGCAGCACACACGAAAGCGCCACGCCAGCCATCGCGCTGCCGAGCCGTGTCCTCGGGCAGACGCGTTCGAGCCAGCTCGGTGGCCGGATGTCTTCATGCGGGGGCGGCTCCAGAGCTTCCCGGCGCGGGGCGAGAGCGGCTGCCAGGAAGAGCAACCATTTCAGCACGGGAACGACGAAGAACACCGCCAACCACAGCGGCAGGCAAGCGGACCGCAGTCGTTGCACGGTGAGCACCACGCCCGCCCAGAGGAATGGCAGCGCCGGGAGCAGCATCGTCCAGCCAGATTCACGAACGGTTTCCAGCGTGAGCCACTCGCCCGCGGGAAACCCGGTCCGGAAATAGTCCGTGAGGTTGATGAGCCGTCCGCCAGGCAGCCACCCGAACACGAAGCGGTCGAGGTTCCACTTCAGCGCAAAGAGCAGCATGCCCCAGAGCAAATACTCTCTGCGGCCAACGGCTCCGTTCCAGTTCCAGAGTTGATTGAGTTTCATGGCAACTCAAAGAAGGCGGTGGTGCGGTGCGGCTTCCGGCAACGTGGTGGCGGCGCGGGTTTTCGAACGTGAACGGGTGGCGCGGCCGGGAGCAGCAGCTTCAGTCGCAGCCAGCAGTCACGCAGGGGATGCGTGAGGATGAATTTCATGGCAGTCTCCTTTCTGGTTGAGCAGGCAGTTGGCAATGAGCGCCGAGACAGTAGCGGTTCGCGGCAATCCACCGGTAGCCGCGCCACGCGAGTTGGTTGAAGCCGGGAACCCGTGCGAGCCAGCCCAACGGCGCAGTCCAGCCCGCAGCTTCCGCCAGCACGATGTAAGCGTCCACGCCGCCGAGCAGCCGCCCATCTGCGAGGCGCAGTTTCATCTCGGGCGGCAACTCGCCGTCAGCCAAACCGAGGTCGCGGCGCGCGGCTTCCGATTGCAACGGGACCGACTCAAACCCGCCTTGGCGAGCGATGAAACCGAGCCGCCCGACCCAGCGCAAGCAGAACGGACACACGCCGTCGTAGTAGAGCCAGCCAGCGATGTAATCGCGCGGCAACCGCGCGCGCCACTGCTGCGCCCACAGTCCCGTCCAAACCCCGAAAATCGGTGGCACCGTGAACAAGTAGAACCAGAGGACATCGGCCGCCGCCCAACTTGCTTGGGCGCTCCCCGCCCCAAACAATCCGAGCGCTGTCAGCGCGCCAGCAAGCACACCGAGATACAGCCCCTGGAAAAACACCGGCCAAGGCCGCAGCCTCGCGAGCTGCCGCGGCATCTGCCAGCCTATGAGCGCCCCAAGCGGAACGAGCCCCAAGCTGACCACCAAGGTCATGTAACCCGCCATGATGCAGGTATAAACCACGACGCCCGCAGCCCGCCTACTCTCTCCGTTCACATACGCGGCCACGACGAAAATGAGCCACGCCCAGACCGCTGCTCCGGTGAATCCCATGCCCAGACCCGAGAGCCAGCGTGATGGATTGGCGGCTGCGGGTAGCATGGTGCGTCCCTATTTTTTCCCGTCCGCCCCGTCCGCGATGCCCAGGAGCTTGCGCACCTTGTCACCGAGCTTCACGAACTTGGTCAGCGCGCCAGTGGGCCACTGGCGGATTTGCCCATACCAGTTAGTGGTCAGCTCGAAGAAGTCGTGCAGCTCGCGCAGCTTCTGCTCGGTGAATTCGTCGGTCGCCTTGTCCTTCTCGGCCTCGATTATGCACTCGCGCAGGACGGTGAGCGTGGGGTCAATCTCGCGCTTCTTCCGCTCATCCAGCACCACGCGAAACATCTCCCAGACTTCCTTCATGCACTCGAAGTGGTCGCGGGAATCGCCCATGACGTGGACGCGCCGGATGATGCCCCAGCCCTGCAACTCCTTCAGGCTCGTGCTAACGTTGGAGCGGGCGACCTGGAGGGTATCCGCGATGTCCTCGGCCGGAAGCGGCTTGGGCGCGATGAAGAG
>CAIPBN010000145.1 GCA_903863315.1 uncultured Verrucomicrobiota bacterium
CCGATTCGAGCAATCCACCCGCAACGCGGCGGTTGCAAACCGCCGGCACGGAGCGCCGAGCATTGCTCGGCGCTCCGGCGCAGGGGGCGATGGACTTGAGGAAACACAGGGTGTTCATGGCTGAAAGTGCGGACAGTCTGGCGGGAACGAGCGTCATGGCAATGCGGCAACAGACGCGGGCGAGGCGGGGGGAGTTACCAGCTAGGAAGAGTCAGAACCGATGGAAGGTTGCGCAGCCTATCAAGGGGTTAGGTGTCATTGAGGTGGCGCCAGTTCTTGCGGTGGATGATGTTGCCAACCTGCGTTGTGGAAATGTTGAAGCGGCTAGCAAGTTCTTGAATGGTCGCAGTGGAGTTGCTGGACTCGCGGCGAATGGCAGTCACGTCACTGTCGGTGAGCTTGCTCTTGTGGTGAGAGGCACCCAAGCGTCGAAGGCCGGCTGATACAGAGTGCCGTTGGTTGTCTGCGTTGCTCATCCATTCGAGGTTGGATGCGCGGTTGTTGGCTTTGTTTCCGTCGATATGATTCACATCTGATTTGTCTTCCGGATTGGGGATGAATGCCGATGCAACAAGCCTGTGAATGAGAAAGTGCTTATGCTCCGGGCCGTGTGTAAGATGGACTTGGCGGTGGCCGCTGTTGATGACCGAAAGCTTCATCAGTCGGGGGGGGGCCGTGCGGTTGGAACGGATGCGACCGAGGTTGGAAACCTCGTATTTAGAGCCGTAAGGCACCTGACGCCACTCCTCGGTTGCCAATTCCTCGTCGGTAGGCGGAACCTCTCGAGTAGCCGCACCGCCCGTGCGGTAAGCCTGCCGCCGCCCGAGTGCGATAGATAACTGGCGGTTGGCTGCATCGGCGATGTTTGGATAGTGTCCAGCGGCGACGAGTGCTTCGAGTTGCGTTTCCACTGCCGGTTCTAATGGGATCGTTGTCATGGGACGCGCGTAGTGACGCCTAACTGGTGATAGACTGCACACCACGCAGCCCATCTCATCCGGCCAACGCACCCTGTTCCGAACTCCGCCCGTTGTCCAGCGTCCGGGTGCGTCTTGGACTGCGGCGGGAAGCGCAGCGCCACGCCGCTTTCCCGTCCCGCGGAGCGGTTGCCACCCGCCGCGCGCGTCGCCGCGTTCCGCTGCGCGGGAAGCCAAAGCGCCGTCGCCGCTGTGCTCTGCCGGCGCAGTCCATGACGCGGGCCTGCCTCCGATCGCGCTGTGGAGTGCGGCGAGTTCTCGCCGCTTTCCGCCGTCGGTGGTTCGTCTGGCTGCCGCATTCTCAAACCGCTTCCGGCTGGCGCAAGGTGAAGCTTCCGCTACCACCAGCAAGCTGTCGTCGTTCCACGGCGACGAGTCGCCTTGCGGAAAGCGGTGACAAGTCCCCGCACTCCACAACCCGCCCACGCCGTCGCCGCTGCGTTCTGCCGGCGCAGTGCAAACCTACTTCAGCCAGTCCGCCACGCGTTCGTCCGCCCAGATGTCCGCGATCTTCTGGCGGGTGCGGACGGCGGCGGACTTGGCACCGTGGACGAGCACTTCGGCGGCGAGGGCGCGGGAGTTGTAGTTCGAGCCCATCACGGAGCCGTAAGCGCCGGCGCTGAGGAGCGCGAGGTAATCGCCTTCGCCCACCTTGGGCAGCGGGCGGTCCTTGCAGAAGTAGTCGCCGCTCTCGCAGATGGGGCCGACGACATCAGAGGAGACGGTCGCGCCGCCCTTCTTCGTGATCGGGACGATCTCGTGGTAGCTGTCGTAGAAGGCGGGGCGGATGAGGTCGTTCATCGCGGCGTCCACGATGACGAAGTTCTTCTTGCCGGTCTTCTTGACGTGCTCGACGCGGGTGATGAGCACGCCGGCGTTGCCGACGATGAAGCGGCCGGGCTCGATGAGGATGCGCAGGTTCAGCGGCTGGAGCAGCGGGACGAGGTGCGCGGCGTAGGTGGCGGGCGTGAGGATGTCCTTCGCGGCCGGGGTCTGCCACCAGGCGGGGTCGCCGCTGGCGAGCGCGTCCTTGTAAATGATGCCCAGGCCGCCGCCGATGCTGAAGAACTCGAACTTGTATTTGGCCTTCAGCTTGGTGACGAGCGGGAGGAGCTTCTGCACGGCCAGCTCGAAGGGTTTCACGCTGGTGAGCTGGGAGCCGATGTGGGTCTGGATGCCGCGCAGGCGGAGGTTCTTCAACTTCGCGGCACGGGCATAGACGCCCTCGACCTGCTCGAAGGCGATGCCGAACTTGTTCTCGTAGGTGCCGGTGGTGATCTTGGCGTGCGTGCCGGCGTCCACGTTCGGGTTCACGCGCACGGCGACGGGGGCGATCTTCTTGAGGCGCGCGGCAACTTTGTTGATGCGCTGCAACTCGGGCTCGGACTCGCAGTTGAAGCAGTAAATGCCGGCCTTGAGGGCGAACTCGATCTCGGCCTCGGTCTTGCCGACGCCGGCGAAGACGCACTTGGCTGGGTCGCCGCCGGCGGCGATGACGCGGCGCAGCTCGCCCTCGCTGACGGTGTCGAAGCCGCTGCCGGCGTTGGCGAGCACGCGCATGACGGCCTGGTTGGAGTTGGCCTTCATCGCGTAGCAGATGAGGTGGTCGAGCGGGGCGAGGGCGCTGTCGAGCTTGTCGAAGTGGTCTTCGAGGGTGGCCTGCGAATAGACGTAGAGGGGCGTGCCGTGCTGCTTCACGAGCGACGCGATGGTGACGCCTTCACAACTAAGCTCTTTGCCGACGTAGCGAATCGAATGCATGGCGGCGCGTTATGCCCGCCGCCGGGCGAAGTGCAAAGTGCAAAGTGTCGGGGCGGGTAAGCGTGGACGCTTGCGGCACGGCCG
>CAIPBN010000146.1 GCA_903863315.1 uncultured Verrucomicrobiota bacterium
AGGTGCGCATCCTCGACGGCGTGGCCGGCACGGCCGCCAAGACCCGGGTGCTCATCACCTCCACTGACGGCAAGCGCGAATGGGGCACCGTGGGCGTGAGCGAAAACATCATCGAGGCGAGCCTTCAGGCGCTGGTGGACAGTATGGAGTTCGCGCTGCTGAAGAAGTGATTTCAACCACGGATGGACACAGATGGACACGGATGAAAGACCTGACTTCCGGCGTGGTGGAGAGTCGCAGCTCATTCTGAAAGACGAGACGCATCGCATTATCGGCCTGTCGTTTGAAGTCCTGAACGAGGTTGGGCACGGTCTGCACGAAAAGATTTACGAGAACGCGCTGGTGGTCGCTTTCAAACAGAGCGGTATCACATTTGACCAGCAACGCCGGTTTCCGGTGATGTTTCGCGGAGTTGTAGTCGGCGAGTTTGTTCCCGACCTGATTGGGTTCGGAACAGTCATTGTGGATGCGAAGGTGATTGACCGCATCACCGACCACGAGCGCGGGCAGATGTTGAATTACCTCCGCATCACTAAGCTGAGAGTTGGGCTGATTGTGAACTTCAAGCACGCCCGTTTGGAATGGGAGCGTGTAATTCTCTAGTTCCCCATCCGTGTTTATCTGTGTCCATCCGTGGTTGAAATACTTTTGACATGAGCGAAATCCCCAAAGCCTACGAGCCGCAGTCCGTTGAGGACAAATGGTATGACTTCTGGGTGAAGCAAAACTGCTTCACCGCCGACCCGGCGCGCGTCACCGACAAGCGTCCGGCCTACTCCATCGTCATTCCGCCGCCGAACGTCACGGGCATGCTCCACATGGGGCACGTCCTCAACAACACCATCCAGGACATCCTCAGCCGCAAGGCGCGCATGGACGGCAAGGAAGTCCTCTGGCTACCCGGCACCGACCACGCGGGCATCGCCACTCAAGTGCAGGTGGAAAAGGCGTTGAAGCGCGACGAGAAGAAAACCAAGCACGACCTCGGCCGCGAGGAATTTCTCAAGCGCGTGTGGACGTGGAAGGACAAGCACGGTGGCATCATCATCAACCAGCTCAAGAAACTCGGCTGCTCCTGCGACTGGACCCGCGAGCGCTTCACGATGGACCCGGAGTATTCGCGCTGCGTGCAGAAGGTGTTCGTGGAGCTTTACAAGAAGGGCCTCATCTACCGCGGCAAGCGCATGGTGAACTGGTGCCCGGCTTCGCAAACCGCGCTGTCCGACGAGGAAGTGGAGATGAAGCCGCAGAAGGGCTTCATGTATCACTTCAAGGTCGAGGTGGCCGAAGCGCCGGGCACTTGGCTCACCATCGCCACGACGCGCCCGGAAACCATCCCCGGCGACACCGCCGTGGCCGTGAACCCGAAGGACCCGCGTTACGCGCACCTCATAGGCCAGCACATCGTGCGGCCGCTCCCCGTCGAGTTGCCGCGCGAGCAGAAGCTCATCCCCATCATCGGCGACGCCCATGTGGACTTCGAGTTCGGCACCGGCGTGCTCAAGGTAACGCCCGCGCACGACAAGGCGGACTTCGACATCGGCCAGCGCCACAAGCTGCCCGTGGTCGAAGTCATCAACGCCGACGGCACGATGAACGAGCTGGCCGGCACGGACCTGCGTGGATTGGACCGCTTCAAGGCGCGCAAGGTGGCGGAGGAAAAGCTCACGGAACTCGGCGCGCTCGTGGAAGCGAAGCCTTACGAGAACAACGTCGGCTTCAGCCAGCGCGCGGACGTGCCCATCGAGCCGCGCCTGAGCGAACAATGGTTCCTCAAGTATCCGAGCGTGGAGGTGAGCAAGGCGTGTGTGGCGGATAGCCGGATGAAGTTCCATCCTGACCGCTGGGCGAAGGTTTACGACCACTGGCTCACGAACATTCAGGACTGGTGCATCAGCCGCCAGCTTTGGTGGGGGCATCGCGTGCCGGTGTGGACGAAACGGATAGACAGCACGAACCCGACAAACTTCGGACTTGGTGAACACTTCGGTAGTCGACAAATGGAAAGTTGGTCGCGAAGTGAGCCGCTTCGCTTCGCGGATGGCTTAACGACGACGGCACTACCGCTGGCTTCGTTTGCACTCAGGCGGACGCCTGACGATGGTTTGGAGTTAAACGTCGCAACGGTTTCGCCGACCGACATAGAGCTATTGGAACGGCGCGGCTTCACCCAAGACCCCGACGTCCTCGACACCTGGTTCAGTTCCTGGCTCTGGCCCTTCGCCACGATGGGCTGGACTGGCGACAAGGCCAGCGACGCCAACGCCCAAACCCTCCGCGCCTTCTACCCCACCACCGACCTCGTCACCGGGCCGGACATTATCTTCTTCTGGGTCGCGCGCATGATCATGGCGGGCTACGAGTTCATGGGCGACCTGCCGTTCAAGAATGTCTATTTCACCGGCATCATCCGCGACAAGCAGGGCCGCAAGATGTCGAAGACGCTCGGCAATTCCCCCGACCCGCTCGTGCTCATCGCCCAATACGGCGCCGACGCCCTCCGCTTCGGCACCATGCGCAGCGCGCCGCTCGGCCAAGACGTGCTCTTCGACGAGAAGGACGTGGAGCTGGGCCGCAACTTCTGCAACAAGCTCTGGAACGCCTGTCGTTTCCGCCAGATGCAGGGCGGCGAGGTGCAGGGCGAGATGGACGCCAAGCTCCTCTCCAGCGATGACCAGTGGATTCTCCTGCGCCTCGACCTCGCCATCCGCGAAGTCACCGACGCGCTCGCGAGCTACAACTTCGCCACCACCGTGCAGACGCTCTACCGCTTCTTCTGGAGCGAGTATTGCGACTGGTATGTGGAGGCGTCCAAGGCCGCGTTTTTTGCTGTGGGTAGGAGTCGAGGTGACGAGACTCAAACTTCTCCGGCGGATGATCAGAGACTCCTCACGTCGTCACCTACGGAAGCGTTGGCGGCCAACAAAGTCGCTGTCATTGACTTCGTTCTCTCACACCTGCTGCGGATGTTCCATCCGCTGCTGCCCTTCATCACTGAGGAGCTGTGGCACGGGATGGGTTACTCGGCGGACATGCCGGAGGACCAGGGCGGCAAGACCATCATGTTCGCCCGCTGGCCCAAGCCGCTCTCCGACGACGAGAAGGAAGCCTGGGGCCTCGACGACACGGTGGAGACGTTTGCGAACGCGAAGTTCGAACTGGTCACGCAGGGCCGGAATCTCAAGACGCAGTTCAACATCGGGGCAGGCAAGAAGGGCAAATTCACGCTCAAGCCCGCCGGCCAGCTCGACCCGAGCGAAGCCGAGGTGCTGCGACTGCTGCTCAGTGCCGAATCACTCGACCTTGATTCCAGCTACGCGCCGAAGAAAGGCACGCCCACCGCGCTGACCAAGCTCGGCGAGCTTTACCTGCCGCTCGACGGCCTGGTGGACACAGAAGCCGAGCGCGCCCGACTGACGAAGGAGGTCGTGAAGATCGAGGCCGAGATCGGGAAAGTGGAACAGAAGCTGGGCAATCCGAGCTTCGCGCAGAAAGTCCCGCCCGCCGTGCTGGAGGAGCATCGGCAGCGTCTCGCCGACTGGCAGACGAAGCTGGCGCAGACGAAGAGCGCGATTGAGGCGTTGG
>CAIPBN010000147.1 GCA_903863315.1 uncultured Verrucomicrobiota bacterium
CCACATCGAGACCATCTCCGGCTTTGCGCGCGAGTTCCCCACGTTGAAGCCGGATTTTTGGAAGACCTTTCCGAAGGCGAAGGCCAGCGACTTCGCGCGCTTCGTCGCCCTCGCCAAGAAGGGCAAGCGCATCGAGCCGTTCAAGGCCCCGGCGGGCGTGGACGGAGCCAAGGCCCAGCAGGACTACCAGCTCGGCGACATCGAACGCAGCATCAAGTATTGCCGCGAAGTGCTGGGGCTGGGATTGCGGGCGTAGTCACCGAACTAATCGGCCAAGACGTTCAATTGCGATAGGCGTCCGGTCAGAAGAGGGGGCCTCAACTTTTGCACCCACACCGCTCATCATTCGCCAGACTGGCTGTCGGCTTCGCCAGCCTCCTGCTTTGCGCATTCCAGTCCGCATTCGCGCAGGTTGCCGCAGATTATTTCTATTTCGACGCCGAGTCGCTGCCGGGCGGCACTCCGTTGCCGCAACCGCCCTTCTTCCCCAATCCGTGGAAAGAGCCAAGCGCCCAACATCCCAAGCGCGGCAAGGTCGTGGCCGACCCGACGGCCCCGCAGGGCAAGCAGGTGTTCCGCTGGGAGGTCGCGGCTCCGCGAACGACTGAACTCTTTCACGAAGTGCGTTTTGCCCGGCTGCCGGAAGCCCGGGTCAAGGACTACTACTACGCCTTCTTCGTGCGGTTCGACCGGCGGGACGGCCGGGACATCTGGCACGACGGCGAGGGGGACAGTTTTGACAAGGCCTTTGAAGTCATCGGCGAGGGCATTCGTTGGGTGATCCATTTTGGCAACCATGCCATGCGCCTGCCCAAGCACCGCTTTTCCTGCCACCTGTCGAATGCGAGCTATCACTTGAACCGCACCCTGGAAAGATACGACGGCTTCTACCAAAACCACGACGACCTCAGTCGACCTCATTCCAGCCAGCACAACTCCATCCCGCTCGAATACGAGAAGTGGCACGCGGTCGTGTTCAAGCTGAAGTGGGCGACGGACAACACGGGCGAGGTCGTCCTTTGGGTCAACGGCAAGAAGGTGTTGGCATACCAAGGCATCCAAACCGCGAAGCCACCTGGCACTTTCGAGCGGCTGCAACTGTGGGGCACCATCGCCCAACCGGGCTACGACGCGCCGCCCCACTTGCGGAGCGTGGATGCGCTCCTGTTCACCGACCAATGGCAGCGCATCGTGGACCTCGGTTACTTGAAGGCCCGATGACTGGCCCTCTGCGGAGACTGCAATCCAACTACTAACCACTCCTCCCCATGCCCCTCCACCTCACTCCCCGCCGCACCTTCCTCCGCCGTGCCGCGCTTGCCGGTGCCGGCCTGCTCGCCTCACGTGAACTCTTTGCCGCCGAGGCCGGCGCGTCCTCCCGTTGGGCGCTGCTCTCGGACACGCACATCGGCCCGAAGCTGGAGTCCGTCGCCCGCGAGACCAACATGGCCGACCACCTCCGCACGGTCGTGAAGGAAGTCACCGCGCTCAAGGCCGCGCCCGCCGCCGTGTTCATCAACGGTGATTGCGCGCTCAAGGCCGGTCTCGTGGACGAATACGCCACCTTCACCCCGCTCCTCAAGCCGCTCACCGAAGCCGGACTGCCCATCCACATGACCCTCGGCAACCACGACGACCGCGCCAACTTTTGGAAGGCCCTCAACGTCGCCAGCGACGCCGCGCGCCCCGTGCAGAGCAAGCACATCTCCGTCATCAAGTCCGCGCACGCGAACTGGTTCCTCCTCGATTCGCTCGACGTGGTGGACAAGCCGCCCGGCAAGCTGGAGCAGGCGCAGCGCGACTGGCTGGCCAAGGCGCTCGACGAGCACAAGGACAAGCCAGCGCTTGTGATGGTCCACCACAACGTCCACCTCGATCCGACCAAGCCCAACAGCGCGCTCCTCGACACGAACGAACTCTTCGACGTGCTGCTCCCGCGCAAGCAGGTCAAGGCGCTCTTCTACGGCCACTCGCACAAGTGGGAGCTGAAAGAGAAGGACGGCCTGCACCTCGTGAACTTGCCCGCCGTGGCCTACGCCTTCGCGAAGGACCAGCCGACTGGCTGGGTGGATTGCCAGCTCAAATCCGACAGCGTCACGCTCGAACTTCGCGCGCACAACGAGCAGCACCCCGCGCACGGGAAGCAGACTGAGTTGAAGTGGCGGGCTTGAAGCCGATCGCGCACTTCGGTTCAGCCGTGGTAGCCCTCTTCGCCGTGTTCCGTGAGGTCGAGGCCGATGGTCTCGACTTCCTCGCTCACCCGCAGGCCGTCGCATACCACGCTGACGATCTTGGCCAGAATGAGCGTGGCCCCGACCGACCAGACCAGCACGATGGCCCCGGCCTTGAGCTGTTCCAGCCAGAGCGTGCTGCCGACGAAGGCCTTGATGCGGTCCGCGCCGAGATTCGGATTCGCACTCACGCTGGCGAAGATGCCGGCCAGGATGGTGCCCAGTGTCCCGCCCACGGCATGCACCCCGAACGTGTCGAGCGAGTCATCGTATTTGAACTTCGCCTTGAGCACGTTGCACGCGAACCAGGTGCTCGCGCCGGCGAGGATGCCCACCAGCACCGCGACGCCCGGCGTCACAAACCCGCTGGCCGGCGTGATGGTCGCGAGCCCAGCCACCGCGCCCGAGCAGTAGCCGAGGACCGAGGGCTTGCCGCGCGTGAAGTATTCGATGGCCGGCCAGGTGAAGCAGCCCGCCGCTGCGGACAGCGTCGTGGTGACAAAGGCATTCACCGCCACGCCGTCCGCCGCCACCGCGCTGCCGGCGTTGAAGCCATACCAGCCCGCCCACAACATGCCGGTGCCCACCATGCACAGCGCGAGACTGTGCGGCGGCATGGGCTCCTTGCCGTAGCCGAGGCGCTTGCCCAGCACGATGCACAACGCCAGCGCGCTCCAGCCCGAGGTCATGTGGACCACGATGCCGCCCGCGAAATCAATGGCCTTGATGCTGGCCTGGTCGTTCCACAACCCGTTCATCCAGCCATCAATGCCCCACACCCAATGTGCCACCGGGAAATACACCACGAACATCCACAACACGCTGAAGAGCATGATGGCCGAGAACTTCATGCGCTCCGCGATCGCCCCGACTGTCAGCGCCGGCGTGATGATGGCGAACATGAGCTGGTAAACCATGAACAGGCTGTGCGGCACCCACGCGCCGTAGTCGGCGTTGGGCTCGCTGCCGACGCCGTTCAAGAACGCATGCTGGAACCCGCCCAGCCAGCCACCGCCCTTGCCAAACGCGAGGCTGTAGCCGCACGCCCACCAAATCATCGTCACCACTCCGGCCAGGCCGAGACACTGCGCCAGCACGGAGAGAATGTTCTTCCGCCGCACCAGTCCGCCGTAGAAGAGCGCGAGTCCCGGCAGGGTCATGAACAGCACCAGCGCGGCGCTGGTCATCATCCACGCGCTGTGGCCGGGACCGCCACCGGCGACCTTCGACTCCGCCTTGCCATCCGTCACCCGCGCGCCGTTGTTCACGTAGGCTTCGAGATCGCCCACCCGTTGGTCGAGGGTCGGATCGGGCAGCTTCTTGGTGGAGTCCGCCGCTGGTGCCAGGACGGGCATCAGCCAGAGCAACACTCCCAGCCAGGCCCAAGTCAGATTCGTTTTCATGCGTGAAGAAAGTCGGCGTGAAATCACCTGCCCTGAACCATCCGCTCAGACCGCCTGGTCACCGCGTTCGTCCGTGCGGATGCGGATGGCATCTTCCAACGGCGAGACGAAGACCTTGCCGTCGCCGATCTTGCCGGTGCGGGCCGCCTTCACGATGGCATCCACCACGGTCTTGACCTGGCTGTCCGCCACCACCACCTCGATTTTGTTCTTGGGCAGGAAGTCCACCGTGTATTCGCTGCCGCGATAGATCTCCGTATGGCCCTTCTGGCGGCCGAAACCTTTGACTTCGGTCAGGGTCATGCCGGTGACTCCGAGGTCCTTGAGGGCATCCTTTACGTCTTCGAGTTTGAACGGCTTGATGATGGCTTCAATTTTCTTCATGGCTGTAAAACTGGCGGTTGTGACCGCGTGGAATTCAATGGGGCCGGAGCGTGTCACGAACCGAATCGAAGTCGCAAATCATTTTGATGAACCGTGTTCATTTTAAGAAAAACCGCTTGATTTAATGGGGTGAAACAGTGGCTGTTGGCGGTCCGTGAAGGGGACACTCTTGTCCCATTTTCTGCCTATGCACGCGCTTCGTGAGGGACAAGTGTCCCCCTTACGGCGAGCTGCCTGTGCAAGCGCAGCGCGCGTTCATGCCGCAGAAACTCCCGGCGGGAAAGGTGCGCGTGAACAACTACTGCCCTGCCCACGCTTCTGCGGCGTGCCCGCTCACGGCATCACTTCGTCCGGAGGAAAGCGGCGACGTCCGCCAGCGCCTGCGCGTCCATGCCCATCTGCTCGGCGCTGAGCATCAACGAGCGGTTCAGCGGCTTCTTCTCCTTGATGCGGTTCTTGGGCACCGTCTGCGTCACCGCGCCGGTGGACATGATGATGACCGGATCGCCGTCCGCGAGGATGAGGCCCTGGATGACGGTGCCGTCCTTCAAGATTAGCTCGTGGCCGTTGAAGCCGTGCGCGATGTCGGCGCTGGGCGTGGCGATGGAGCGCAGCAGCACTTCGAGCGGCTGGCGGCTCGCCCACCCGGTGAGGTCCGGGGCGAACTCCACGCCTTCCTTGCCAAGGCGATGGCAGGTGTAACACGCGGTGGCATACTGCGCGCCGCGCTTGGCGTCGCCCTTGAGCTTCGCGATGTCCGCGAGCGGCGGCAGCTTCGACTCCTTGGGCGGCTCCGCGACGATGACGGCGGTGAGCTGAATCTTGTCCGCGTCGTAAATGCCGCGCGACTTGAGCGCGTTGGCGAGGCCGTGCCCGCTCCAATGGTTGTCCTTCCGGTTCAGCAGCCACCAGATGGCGTCGGCTTTGATGGCCTTGTCCGTGGCGGCGGCGATTTCCAGCATGGCCTCGGCGGCCTCGCGGCTGCCGTTGAAGGCGATGGCGGTCAGGGCGCGCTTGCGCTCGGCATCCGGCAGGCTCGCGGCGAGCGCGCGAATCTTGAAGTCCGCGATGGCCTGCGGTGGGTGCAGCCGCCATGCGATCCACGCCCAGCGGGGCGACCACTTCAGCGGATCGGTGGTGCCCAGCGAGGATTTCAGCAAGTCGTAGCCCTCGGCTTCGCGGCCCCGGACCGCCAGCCCGAGCGCGTCGAGGTAGGCGCGATCCTTGCCGTCAA
>CAIPBN010000148.1 GCA_903863315.1 uncultured Verrucomicrobiota bacterium
CGGCCAGCGCCATGAAGAAAGCCGCCGACAGCAAGCTGGCCGCCGACAAGGCCACCACCGAGTCGGCTGCCAGAGCGAAAGCCGCCACTGAGGCACGGGCCAGCGCGGACAAGCTGGCCGCCAAAGCCGCCACGGAGAAGGCCGCCTCGGAAGCTGCTGCGAATCTGGCCAAGACCGCTGTGGACAAGGCTGCAACCGAGCTCGCCAATGCGCTCAAGGCGGCCAACGACAGCAAGCTGGCTGCGGAGAAGGCCACCACCGAATCGGCTGCCAAAGCGAAAGCCGTTACCGATGCCCGGGCCAACGCGGACAAACTGGCCGCCAAAGCTGCCACAGATAAAGCCGCCGCCGAGGCTGCGGCGAATCAGGCCAAGGCCGCCGCCGACAAGGCCGCGACTGACCTGGCCAGTGCGGTAAAGAAAGCCGCCGACAGCAAGCTGGCCGCCGACAAGGCCACCACCGAGTCGGCTGCCAGAGCGAAAGCCGCCACTGAGGCACGGGCCAGCGCGGACAAGCTGGCCGCCAACGCTGCCACCGGAAAAACCGCCGCCGAAGCCGCATGGACTCTGGCCAAGACCGCTGCGGACAAGGCTGCGGCCGAGCTGGTGAGTGCGCTGAAGGCGAGCGCAGACAACAAGCTGGCTGCCGACAAACTGAACACCGAACTCGCCGCCGCGACCCGGACTGCCGAGGCAGCGCGGGTCAAGCGTGACGCGCTCCAGGCCGACGAAGGCGCTAAGAAGCGCGATCTGGACCGGTTGGCGGCGGAGTCCACTGGCAAAGCTGCCGCCGCCAAGACGGCGCAAGTCGCGTTCGAGAAGACTGAGCGCGAGGTGAAAGAAGCCCGTGGCAAGGCGGAGGCGATGCTTCAGCAAGCGGAGGCCAAACTCGCTGAGCTCAAGGCTGGCAGGGAGAAGGAACTGGCCTTGCTGAACGCGAAAGTGACGGGGTTGGAGGCGGTGCGGAAGGCGTTGGACAAGGAAAACGGCGAACTCTGGAACCACATCCAGAAGCTCGCGCAGGAGCGGGACGCACTGAAGGTCCAGCGGACGAACGCCGATGGCGCGCTGGGCAGGGCGAACACCGAAGTGAGTCTGCGCCAGCGCGGCGTGCAGACCGCAGAGACGCTGCTGGCGCAGGCCACGGAGAAGAAGCTGGCCAGCGAGAAGCTCCTGGCCGACGCGAAAGCCGCCGTGGACAAGCGCGCCCGCGCGCAGTTCAAGTGATGCATCCGGCGGTGCCGGCCATTTGCGGAGCGTGGCGTTCGCGCCAGCCAGCGGTGCGGAGGCGGAGTGCGTTTGGATTTCCGCTGAGTCAGCTCCACTTGGTTTTCCTCCTCCTGCTCACGCTGGCGGCATCGGCTGACACGTTGGAAACCCTCGACGGTCAGTCGCTCGCGGGACGAGTTTCCCTCGCTGCTGATGCCTTCGTCGTCACCCGCGAGGGTGCGAGTCCGGTCCGTGTGCCGGCCGCTGGATTGCGCCGGATCGCCTTCGACCGGGGTGTCGTGGTGACACCGCCGGTTGCTACGAACCACTGGCGTGGCCAGCCCGTCGGACCGATTCCTGTCACTGGTGGCTTCACCGTGTCGAATGGGGTATTCCATGTCTCCAGCAGCGGCACCGGCAAGCGCATGGCGGATGGCCACTATTTCGTTTGGGACGCGCTTGGCCCGCAGGCGGAGCTGACGGTTTTTGTGCCACCGCAAGTGGCCACCAGAAAAGATGCGGACAGATACAAATCCGCCGGATTAGAGATGCGGGCACAACTGACCGGCGAAGGTCCGCGCATAAGCCTGTTCTCCGAGGGCGGACGCAACGTCCTGCTACAGACCCGCTTGTCCGACGGGAAGGACAAGTCGAAGTATTTCAGCATCGCCCAGCGCGGCATCTGGCTGCGGCTTGCGCGCCAGGGCATGGAAGTCTCCGGGGCCATGAGCACTGACGGCGAGGCGTGGAAGGATCTGGGCTCAATTCACGTGGCCCTGCCAGACTCAGCCTTTGCCGGCCTTCTGCTGTGCGGTGCCAAACGCGAGGGGGAATGCACGGTGGCTTTTCAAAACGTGAAGTTTCAGAGCGCCAGCGCCGCCGGACCGCCAGCCTTGCCGCAACTGCTGCTGCGCGATGGGGGCGTGCTGGCGGGCCGCTTCCTCGAGGCGGATGGCTCGGTGATCCGCTGGGAGGCCTTGGGGCACGCGTGGAGCGTGTCGCAGGTGAACGTTAGCCGGCTGATCCTGCAACCGGGTGCGCAGACGTTGATGAACCGCGTCCGCCCGGGGCGCGCGGGTGGAATGATGGTGAGTGGTGATTTCGTGGATGGCGAACTCGTGGCCGGCCGCAGCGGACAGGTGCGGCTGAGCTCGGTTTTGTTCGGCCTCCGCTCCTATCCGGCTGCGGGCGAGCTGGTGGCGGTGTTTGTCCGTGATGTCGTGGAAGCGCCGCTGGAGTTTGAGGCGCGAATGGTGGGCGGATCGCGATTGCACCTCCGCCATCTGACCCTGCGCGATGGTGAGTTCACTGCCCGCGAACGAAGCTTGGGCGAAGTCACTCTGCGCGTGGAGGAACTCACCGAGCTGCGGCGCACCACCGGTCCGTGATGTGGACGGGAGTGTCCGCTTCACATCTCGCCTCCGCTCCGCCAAGCTCCCGCCATGCGCATTATCAGCGGCACCGCTGCCAACCGCCTGCTCAAAGCCCCCAAGGGCCTCGACGTGCGGCCCACGCCGGACCTCGTCAGGCAGGCGGTCTTCAACAGCTTGGGCGACCGTGTGCTGGATGCGCGCGTGCTGGAACTGTTCGGCGGCACCGGGGCATTGAGCCTCGAATGCCTCAGCCGCGGCTCGGCGTCGGCGGTCTGTGTGGAGCTGTCCACGCGGCACGCGCGGTTCATCGAATCGAACGTCATCACTGCCGGTCTGCCACGGGAGCAGTTCCAAGTGCGCGTGCAGGATGTCTTTGTCGCGCTGCCGCAACTGGTTTCCGTGGGGGCGCAGTTTGACCTCGTGCTGGCGGATCCGCCCTACGGTGAGAAGAACGTCGGCAAGCGCTCGGAGTCCTTTGCCCAGCGGCTGCTGGACGATGTGGACTTGCCCAAGCTGATCGCGCCCGGTGGTCTCTTCATCCTGGGCCATGCCAAGCGCGACACCCTCGAAGTCCCGCCAGTCTGGGACGAGCGCAAGGTGATGAAGCACGGGGATTCCTGGATGCGCTTCCTGCGCCCGGCGTAAGGTGGACACTCCTGTCCGCTTCACTCCAAATCGGCAAACACCTTCCGGCAAAATCGCACGCTGCGCTCCAGCTCAGCCAATTGTTGTTCTTGCTCGGCTTTGAGACCATCCCGACCCGATGGGGGCGTAAAAGGATCGCGGGGCTCGCCAGCCCGGGCGAGGCGCAGCAGGCGCGTGAGGGTTTGCGGCGTGGCGCGCGGGTAGGCTTCCCAGAAGAAGTCCCGCAGCACGGGCAGGAAGATGGGCCGGCCCGAAATGGTCTCCACAATGACAGGCGCGTGGGGACACAGCTCGGAGAACTGCTGGAAGAAGGCCGGCCAGTCCACGAGCCCGTTGCCGATGGCGGTCCACTGGAGCGTTGCGCCCTCGGGCGTCTCCCAGAGATGCGAATCGCGGAGGCCGGTGCAAAGCGTGACGGGGCCGAGTGTTTCCAGCGCCTGCATGGGTTCTTCCAAGGCCCAAAGCGCGTTGCCTGTGTCGAGCGTCGCGCCGACAAAGTTGCGGCCAGCGGCGTCAATCAACTCGATCAGTTCGGCTGAAGTCATGTCCCCCGCGTGGTTCTCGACCGCAATCTTGAGGCCGGTGTCGAGTGCCTCGCTGCGCACGGCGCGCAGCACCGAGAGCGTCTCGGCGATGCGTGCGGCGATGCCGCCGGGGCTGCGCCGGTCGTCCACTTTGCCCAGCACGCAGCGCGCGACGGGCGAGCCGAGCGTCTTGGCGATCCGGAGGCAGAGGCGCAGTTGTTCAACCGCCGTGCCGCGGCATGGATCGAACAGCACGGAACCGGGACAGATGCTCAACATGCCGGCGTAAAGCGTGATGCCCAGATCGTCGGCGCGGTGCTTGAGGTCGCGGAGGTGCTGGTCCGCAAGCGACTCATACACATCGAAGTCCGAGAAGAGCACGGCGTTGACGCCGAGTCGCCGGGCATGATCGAGCACCTGCCTGGCTTTCCAGCCGAGCGAGCGGATCGCGTAGTTGTCGAAACCGAGGCGGGGTTGGAACGCGGTTGGCATGACGATTGACGCGCGATTGACGCGCAAGCGGAGGAGGTTGCCAAGGGGAATTAACACGCGGTTAACCGGGTGGGGTCGCTTCGCGCAGGTCGTGAAGCCCAGCCCGGTTGGGCAAGTCTGAGCATGAGCTATGACCCGCTGCCTGTGCCTCGCTTTGCTTCTCAGTGTCGCTTCCTTGATCGCCCAGGAGCAGGTGGACAAGGCGGACGCGCAGGCCAAGGGGGCGACGGCCCTCACCCGTCTCACGATGCGGGTGCGGGTCACCAAGGCGCTGCCGGAGCCGGCAGCAGTGCGCATCCACTGGCGGCGGGGTGGCGAGGGCTTGGGCGGCAACGTCATCCGCAGCTCGTTCCTCGGGCCGGGCGACGAGCAGAACATTCCCTTCGGCACCTGGACCGGCTGGTTCGCGTTGCGCACCATCACGGGTGGCGGCCGGGGCTGGGATTTTCCTACCATCGTGGTCGAGGGCGTTTCAGGCGGCGCGGGCGCGAAAGGGAAGGCTCCGCCAACCAAGCAGCCTGACGTCCTCGCGGATTTGGATGACAAACCCAAACCAACGGCACCGAATGCCAAAGGCACGCCCGTGACTTTGTCGAACCTCGTCGTCGAATTTGAGTTCGCGGACGACGGGAAGGTGTTTCACCGCTTCGTTGAGGCGGCTCCGAAGGGGGCGACGGTGGGCTTTGCCTTTCCCGGCAGCGCACTGGGCGACAAGGTGACGCCGGAGTTCATCGCCCAGCTCAACGGGCTTTCCGTCCACGCCCGCAATCGTCGCGAGCGGTTGGAGAAGTTCTTTACGGAGCCGGCGACGATGCCCCAGCGGTTTGCGCTGATCGGGCACCTCGGTGGCTATGGGGAGGGCGGGCCGGGCAAGGGCGGTGGGGCCGGTTACGGGGTGCGGCATTGCAATCCGGCCATTCTGGTCGATGAGTGCCGCACCTTGCAGATGCTAGGTGTGAACAGCCTGGTGGGCTCGCTGCGCTTCGCGGACGCGGCGGGTTTCGGGTCCAAGTTCCGGCATGTTTATTGGGGTGGTCCGGGTTCGGGCAGTCCCATGGGCATGCTGCAAGGTAACAGCAAGGTGGTCGAGGATGTCTGCCCCTTCGATCCTGCGCTTCCGCCGCTGATGGCCGAGGCCACGAAGCGGGCCATCGAGGAGCATCGCGCCGCCAAGGCGAAGGAATCGTGGGCGCTGTGGACGGATGAGATTGGTGTGTTTGCGAAGGAGCACATCGCGCGCTGTGGCCGGTGCACGGAGAAGTTCCGGGCTTACGTTCAGGCGCAAAAGCTGACGCCAATCCAGTTGGGCGCGGCGACCTGGGACGAGGTGAAGCCCTTTGACATCTGGGGCGCGCCGGTTGAGGGCGCGAAAACTGGCAAAGGAAACGCCAAGCCGGTTGCTGCCGGACCACAGACCCCGGCGGATGCGCTGCGGGCGTATTACACTTCCCGGTTCATGACGCATGCGACCGCGCAGGTGTTTCCGGAGGCGGCGCGGCAGTTCAAGGCGGCCGGCATTCCGCTCTATGCGATGCAAGGCCCCACGCCGAGCTGGAGCGGATCGAGTCTGGACTGGCATGAGTTCTACGATCATGGGGCGAACACGGCCTTTGTCTTTGAAACCTCCAACCGCGACGCGCGCGTGTGGCAGTGGGAATCTTATCTGGCGGACATCGGGCGCGGCATCGTGGCACGCCATCAGATGCCGATGGGCTGTCTCGTGAAGCCGCATCGCGGCGCGCCGGCGCAGCGGATGCTCACGGTCGTCGCGCGCGGGACGCGGGTGGTCGAGTGGTATACCTATGGCCCTGATTACTCGAAAGGGGACAGCTTCTCGCAATCGCCGGAACTGCTGGAGCAGGTCGCTCGCGCGGCGCGCTTCCTCGGGCAGGCGGAGGAATATCTCTACGGAGCCAAGCTCGCTGGGCAGCCCGAAGTGGCCTTCGTCACGCCACGTTCCTCGGAGATCTGGGGTCGCTCTGGCGGGTTGAATGGCACGGCGTTCGAGAACGCGAAATGGGTTTATCTGGCCCTCGCCCACGCGCATGTCCCGGTGGACATTTTGAGCGAACAGCAGCTCGCCGAGGGCAAGCTGGAGCGCTACAAGGCCATCTACATTCCCGGCCCCCATCTGCGCCGCGATGCCGCCGCCCAGGTGAAGACTTGGGTGCGGGACGGAGGACGTTTATGGACGGATGCGATTGGGCTTTCGCGGGATGAAGCAGATCAGCCTTCGTCCGCGATGGACGAGTTGCTTGGACTCAAGGACCGGGTGCTGGAACGCTGGGGCAGTGTTCCCCTGTATGGGGCAACTACGCTTGGCGTGCTGGTGGAAACCAACGCCCCGGCGCACGCAGCCTTTGGGGAGGCGCAGAAGGTGCTCGTTGCGCGCATCGGTCGCGAGGCGCTCAAGCCCACGACCGCCGAGGTGATGGCACGCTTCGCGGACAATCAGCCGGCCGTGACGCGCAATCGCTTCGGTAAGGGGGAGGCCACCGTGGTTGGTTGCTGGAGCGGGCTCAGCTATTCGGCGCAGGTGCGGCGCGCGGACTTCGACATGCGCGCGGATTTCACTCCAGGACTGCGTGAGTTGATTGCCGCGCCAGCCCTGGCTGCGAAGGCGTATCGGCCCGCCGTGCCCGGTGAGGCGCTGGTGGAAGCCGTGGCGCTCGACAATGCCGGCCGCCGTTCCCTGGCGCTCATCAACTGGAGCTACCAGCGCATAACCGGAGAGGCTGGAAAAGGCCGGTTGCAAACGGCGGAGAAGCTGCGCGTGGAACTGGCGGGCATGGGGACGGTGAAGTCCGTGCGTTCACTCATCCACGGACCGCTGCCGCTGGACAACGGATCCGTCATCGTGCCGAGCCTCGCGGAGATTGACCTGCTGATCTTGGAATGACTGGCCGTTCTGCAAGCCGGACATCCGCGTCTGGTGATCCGGGTGTGGAGCGCGGCGTTCAGACCGCAGCAAGCAGCAACATTTCAAGAGCTTGGGATTGCAAATTCCGACTCCAGCACTTCTGCGGCGTGAACACCGCGCTTCACTTCACACGGTCAACTGCCGCTCGCGCGCCGTCACCTTCCAGCGTTCGCCGGCCTTGCCATCGCGCACCGTGGTCACGAAGGAGTGCAATGCCACCGTGGGACAGATGTGGCGTGGCACGCCGTAGAGCGCGTCCCCCACGGCGAATTCGTTAGTGCGCGTTGTCTCCACCACGAGGTGCTCCTCGCTCTGCATCAGTGCTGGGGCATCCGGCAGGTTCAGGAACAGCACCCGTGGATGGGGATTTTCCGCTGCGACGGCTTTGTGTCCGAGGTCAAGGCAGAGCCGGTTCTCGCCGGGTTTGCTGATGACCCGCGTGAGCAGAATCGCGGCGGGCAGGAAATCCATGTCCGGCAGCTTCTCGCCGTAGCCGAAATCCCACAGCACGCAGGTGCCGGGGCTGCATTCCACGTCGGCCCGCTTGGCGTGGATGGGGAAGGTGGGCGTGCCGCCGGCGACGATGTTGGGCACCGGCAATTGGGCTGCCTTTAGGTCCGCGCGCAACTGCTCCACCGCCGCCCACTCGCGGTCGCACTGCTCGGTGCGCTGGGCGAGATCGGTGACGTGGTTGTGGCCGTCGTAGCAGTGCAGTCCCGCCGCGCGCAGGCCCGGCGTGCTGGCGATGAGCCGGTAAAGCGCCACCGCCTTCGGTCCCGGCACGACGCCGGTGCGGTGCATGCCCATGTCCACGTCGAGGTAAAGGTCCAGCGCGCGCCCGGCCGCTGCGAACGCTGCGCCCAGCGCGCGGATGGCGTCTGCGTCATCCGCCACGGCGGCGAACTTCGTCCCCGGGAACTTCTGCGCGAGCGTGAGCATCCGGCCCACGTTCGGTCCGACCGGCTGGTAGGCCAACAACGCGTCCGGCGCGCCACAGCCAGCGACCATCTCCGTTTCGGCGATGGTGGCGCACTTGAACTTGGTGATGCCCATGGACAGTTGGAGCCGGATGAGCTCGGGCAGCTTGTGCGTCTTCATGTGCGGACGCAGTCGCGCGGGACCGCCTGTGATGGCAATCATCCGACGCACGTTCTCCGCCACGCGGTCGGGATACACGAGCAGGGAAGGGGAGGGCACTTCGGCAACATTCGTGACGCGATACCAGTCAGGATTCATGCGCAAAGAGTCAGGGAAACGAGGTGCGCACGGAAGGGGAAATTTTCAGACAGGCTCTCAGTTCGTAGCCGCGCGGTCTGACGGGCCAATCTCAAACACCGCCTCGACCTCCACCGCCACGTTGCCGGGTAGCGAGCTGACGCCCACGGCGCTGCGCGCACCGAGGCCGCGCTCGCGTCCGAACACGTCGAGAAACAGCTCGCTGCAACCGTTGACGACTTGCGGCTGGTCCTTGAAGCCGGGCGGGCAGTTCACCATGCCCAGCACCTTCACCACGCGGCGAACGCGGTCGAGACTGCCGAGTTCCTGTCGCAGCGAGGCGAGGATGGCGAGGCCGCATTGGCGCGCGGCATCCTTGCCCTGTGCGATGGTCAGTTCATCGCCGACCCGGCCTGTGATCGGCTTGCCGTCCGCGCTGCGCGAGGTGTGGCCGGAGACGAACGCAAGGTTCCCGCTGACAACCACTGAGGTGATCGTGGCAGTGGGACCGGGTTTGCTGGTCGGTGGCAGCGTCAGCTTCAACTCGGTGACACGGCGCTCAACGATGTCGGGCAGTGGAGCGGTGGTCTTTCTGGCCGGTGCCGGCGGATTCTGGCAGGCGGTCAGCAGCGCGCCGAGCAGCATGGTCGCCGAAGTGAGGAGGCGAAATTGAGCAGGATTAGGATTAAGAGGAGGAGGGGATGCGGGCAGCGCGGGCTTTGGCTTCGTGCTCATAATCTTGCTCCTAATCCTGCTCTCGTCCTTTACCTCAGCTCAAAGATGCACTCCACCTCCACCGCGATGTTGCCCGGCAGCGGACCCATGCCCACGGCGCTGCGGGCTCCGACCCCCGCGTCGTCGCCGAACACCTCGCGCATCAGCTCGCTGTAGCCGTTGATGACCTTCGGGTGGTCGTAGAAGTTGGCGGCGGTGTTGACCATGCCGAGCGTCTTCACGAGGCGCTTCACGCGGTCGAGGCTGCCGAGTTCATTGCGCACGGTGGCGAGGATGGCGAGGCCGCATTGCCGCGCGGCGAACTGCCCTTGCTCCAGATTCAAGTCCTTCCCCACGACGCCGGTGATCATGGTCTTGTCGGCCTTGAGCGGGCCGTGGCCGGAGACGTAGCACATGTTCCCGGCGATGACGACGGGCTTGTAAACATGCGCGGGCTTCGGGGCGGCGGGGAGTTCGAGTTTGAGTTCGGCGATGCGGGCGTCAGCACTCATGGTTGAGATGGTTCGTTTGGTGAAATCGTTGAATCGGCCGCGAGCTTCCGGTGGGCGTGAAAGTGCGGCAAGGAGTTTTTCCAAAACCACTGTTGCTGGCAGGGCGCGCTGAGGGCAGACGCGCCTGTGTGCCACCGCTGGAAAGGGATTCCCCTCAGTGCGGCTTTGCGGCAACCTCCCTCGACATTCACCGATGGACATCGCCTTCAAGTGCCCGCTCTGCGAACAGGACTTCCGCGTCGAGGAGGCGCTGGCAGGCACGGAGTTTCGGTGTCCGACTTGTCGCAA
>CAIPBN010000149.1 GCA_903863315.1 uncultured Verrucomicrobiota bacterium
AGTGGCATATTCGCGCTCGATGCCCGGGTCCAAAGCGTCCGCTCCCATGAGGCTTTGGAGCACCTCATTGGAATCCAAACCGAATGACTGGCCGGGCGACTGCGGCTGCGCGTCTTCCATCGTCATCAGCCGAATCTCCTCGGGTTGCAACTCGCCTATAATCTGCGGCGAATGGGAGGTGGCCACGAATTGGAGGCTGGGGAAATTGCGCTTGAGGTCGCTGGCGACGCGGCGTTGCCAGATAGGATGCAGATGAACGTCGAGTTCATCAATCAGCACGACGCCGGGCGTTTCGCGAAGCACGCGCGGAACGGTGTCCGGGTCGCCGTCCAGTTGATCCTCGGGCAGGAGCCAAGCGTTTTGGGTGACGCACTTGATGGCGAGGTCGGCGACCAGCCCCAGCATCGTGCGCTGGCCAGCACTGAGGTTCCCGAAGGGCTGCGCGTGGCCGGCAATCGAGAGCACAATGTCGTCGCGATCACTGTCGAACCAGACGCGATCTGAGTCGGGCACGCAAGAGAGGACGGCGCGGACGACGGCATCGAAGCCGGGGCGGCGGCGGCCTTGACGGTTGCCCATCTCGGTGGTCTCGCGTTGGAACCAGCGTTTGAGATCGTCGATACGGATGCGTTCGTTGCACCAGTCGTAGAAGGCAGCCCAGCGGAGGGCGGGCCCGCTCGGTTTCCCCAGCCGCTCAACGCGCCGGTTGGAGGGCAGCCAAGCCCGGCCCGCGCCATAGTAGGCGATGACGGGGCAAATCACCTTCTCACCACGGCGGTCTTGCGCATAAAGCGCGTCCACCAGTTTCTGGGCTGGTCTTAAAAGGCCGAAGGCCACGTCGCTACGGGCACCGCTCCGGCGAGCCCAGGTGACGTCTGATTGTCCGGCAATGGAGCCCGTCGCCTTCACGATCGCAGGAGGGATTTCTCGAAACAGGGTGCGATCTCCTTCTAGGCTGGGATGGAGGCGGATCTCCGAGTTGAGCAGCTTACGCTTACAGTTTTGTAGCGAAGTGTCAGGCGGAGATTCCAGCCACACTCCCATCGCGATGGAGAGCGCATCCAACCAAGAAGTCTTGCCCACTCCATTCGCCCCGGCCAGCAAGGTGAATTGCGGGTGTAGCGTGAGCGACGCCTGGGCGAACCGCTTGAAGTTGGTGATCTCCAGCCGGTTAATTCTCATGTCGAGGCCACACTAGCAGTTCAACGATTGGTTCTGCACGCACTTGTTATCGGTGTTGGAGCCACGTAGTGGGGGTCCGAGGGCGACAGGAAGCACTGGTCCCACCGGCCGGGGAGCCGCAGGGCAAAGGCGAGGTTCACCCCTTCTGCGCTTCCTTCGCCCAAGTGTCCTTCAACGTGATGGTGCGGTTGAAGACCGGTTTCTCCAGCGTGCCGTCTTTGTCCAAACAGAAGTAGCCGAGGCGCTCAAATTGATAGCGCGCGGCGGGGTCGGCGGCTTTCAACGATGGCTCCAGCTTGGCGGTGATGACTTCGAGGCTCTTGGGGTTGAGCACGGTCTTGAAGTCGCGGCCATCGGCCTCCGGCTCGGCCTCGGTGAAGAGGCGGTCGTAGAGGCGCACCTCGGCGTCCACGGCGTGTGCGGCGCTTACCCAGTGGATGGTGCCCTTGACCTTGCGCGCGGAGGTCGCACCGCCGGTCTTGCTGTCGAGGTC
>CAIPBN010000150.1 GCA_903863315.1 uncultured Verrucomicrobiota bacterium
AGGCCAGTCAGGAGCAGCGCGGGATGCATCGGACCGCAGGATAACCACAACCCGACCTGCAGGGAAGCCACGGAGAACACCGGCTTAGACACGCAGTCTGACTGTGAACCGAAGCCAAAACCCACTCGCCACCACCTTGTCGAGCAGCCCGCCATCGGGTTGTTCGCGGAGCCTAGCTGGACCACGGTGTTGACGTTGGAGCGATTGAATCCCGTGCTGCTATCGGAAGTCATCTCCACCTCCTCAATTTCATTGATGAGGCACCCGGGTTCACGGCGTGGTGAAAATCCGCTTTACAGTAAAACCGTTGCGGTGCAGCGGCAGGCAGCTTTAATTGAGTGGCTGACGGTTGGTGGCTGTAAGTCTCTCATTTCCAACAGCTTCTTATTTGAGTAGAAAACGTCCCGATGAAAGCTTGGATGACCAAAGCACTGGAGTTGTTGAAGGCGAGCCTTGAGCCGCCGAAGCACGAATTGAACGAACTGGACTGGAAGGCGGCTCTGTCGCCGGACAAGAAGCGGCTGACGGAGCATCTGTCGGCGTTCGCAAATCAGCCGGGCGGTGGCTATCTGGTTTTCGGGGTGGATTCCACAGGCGCACCCGCAGGCGTGGATCAGAAAACGGTCGAGACGACGGTGAACCAACTGGCCAATCTTGGGCGAGCGGGTCTTGAGCCGCCGGTGGCGTTGGATCACGCGATGGAGGATTACGAATCGGTGCGCCTGCTTTTCGTTCATGTGCCGGAGTCGGCGGTAAAGCCGGTGCATCTGCGGGGCAAAGGTCTTGAAGATGCGTTCATCCGCTCCGGCGGCACGACACGGGATGCGTCGCGGCAGGAGATTGGAACGATGATGCTGAACAGCCGGACGCCGCGCTGGGAGGAACTTCACGCATCGGTGTTGCTCCCGGACACGGAGTTTGCGGCCAAGCTGAACGTCGAGCCGATTTGCAAAATGTTGGAACGGCCCGCACCTGCGACGCTGGAGGAGACGCTGGCGTGGATGGTGGGCGAACGATTCATCACACGCGAGCCGGCGGGCGGCGGCTACATCACGAACCTCGGTGCGATTTCAGCGGCGCGGAAGCTGTCGGATTTTCCAGACCTGAGCCGCAAGGCGGTGCGGGTGGTGGTCTATGACGGACTGAACAAGGCGACGACCAGACAGGAGCAAGAGGGGACGAAGGGCTACGCGGTCAGCTTTCAAGGGCTATTGCAGTTCGTGATGTCGCTGCTCCCGCAGAGCGAGGTCATCGAGCAGGCGCTTCGGAGGAAACGGACGGTCTATCCAGAGATAGCCCTGCGCGAAATCATCGCCAACGCACTGATTCACCAGGATTTCTCAATCTCAGGCGCTGGCCCGTTGATTGAAATCTTCGATGACCGGATCGAAGTCTCAAATCCCGGCGGGCTGTTGCCTTCCAAGCGGCTGGACCGGCTCATCGGCACACAGCCGGAATCAAGGAACGAGCAACTGGCGCGGGCGTTTCGGCGTTACAAGATTTGCGAGGAGCGCGGGTCGGGACTGCTCAAGGCCGGTTTGCAGATTGAACTCTACGGCCTGCCGCCAATTGATTTCGCGGCTGGCCCGAATCATTTCAAGGTCACGCTGTTTACCCCGCGCACGTTCGCGCAAATGTCGGCCCGCGAGCGTTTGGAGGCTTGTTACCAGCACGCCGTGTTGAAGCACTACTCCGACAGCGCGATGACGAACAAGTCATTGCGCGAGCGGCTGAAAATGTCTGAGAAGCAACGCTCGATGGTGTCGGTGCTAATCCAGGAGGCCATCGACAAGCA
>CAIPBN010000151.1 GCA_903863315.1 uncultured Verrucomicrobiota bacterium
ACGTCTCCCTCAAGGACCTGGCGGCGAAGTAACCCCAGTCGCAAGGCCCGCCAAAACCCGGCTCCGACTGTGGCAAGGCGGTTCACCAGGGCGAGGCTAACTGGCTGCGGACGTGGGCGTCCGCGCTCCATCAATCCAGCCGCTTGATGCTGACGTTGCGGAAGGCCACCGCGTCACCATGCCCGGCGAAACCGAAGAAGCCCTTGGTGCGGGCCAGCCCGGGATGCTTCGATTTGCCCATGAAGGTCTCGGGGTCCACCTTGCTCAGGTCCGTGTCGAGGATGACCTGGCCGTTCAGCACGACCTTGATGGTCATGCCTTTCACGGTGACTTCCTGCTGGTTCCATTCGCCCACGGGCTTCTGCGCACCGCGCTTGGCGGCGACCATGCCGTAGGCGGAACCGTGATACTGGCGGGCGTCGAGCTTGGCGTATTTCGGCGCGGTGTCGTCGAGCACCTGCAGTTCGCACATGCCGACGTAGGCTGTGTCGCCCTGGCCGGGGTAGCGGATGGCCAAACCGTTGTTGCCTCCAGCGGGCACCTTGAATTCGAGGCGCACGACGAAATCGCCATATTCGTCCTTGGTGTGGAGAGTGCCGCCCTTGCCCTTCTTGCAGACAATCGCGCCGTCCACGACCTCGTAATTGTCCACCGGCCCGGCCCAGCCGGTGAGATCCTTGCCGTTGAAGATCGAGGTGAAGCCGTCCTTGTCGGCGGCGGTGAGCGTGAGGGTGAGCGCGCAGGTGGCGAGCGCAATGAGGGAGTTGAGTTTCATGAGTGGAGCAGGATTAAGATTAGGGGGAGGAGAAGAGGCGCGGAGGATAGGAGCGGATTTCTCGTGCTCGTAATCCTAATCCTGCTTCTCCCGACGGGTTACTTGCTGAGTTCCTTGATGAAGACGTTGCGCCAGCGAATCTCACCGCCGTGGGTCTGGAGCTGGATGGGGCCTTTCTCCGGCACGCTGAGCTTGCGGTCGTAGTAGTTCTCCAGCTTGGCGTTGTCCACGACGAGCTTGTCGTTGAGATACACCGTGACCATGTCGCCCTTCATGATGATGCGGAACTTGTTCCACTCGCCGAACGGCTTGTCCGCGAGCACGAGCGGGTCTTTGCCGGGCGCGCCGGGCGAGTTGTTCCACAGGCCGCCGGAACCCTTATTGGCTCCAAGCTTGAACTTGGCCTCCTCGGTGTAATCCCAGATCTGCACCTGGGGCACGCCGCGCAGGTAGATGCCGCTGTCCGCCTTGGGGACGGTCTTGTATTCGAGGTGCAGCTCGAAGTCGCCGTAGTCCTTCTCGGTCGTGGCATAAGCACCGAACCCATCATTCACCAAGTCATCGCCCTCGATATACCAGTGCGGCTTGCCGGTCTTGCCGATTTCCATCATGGACCCCTTCTGATCGGGCGCGGTCCACTTCTTGATCTGCTCCGCGCGCTGTTCCGGCGTCATGGCCAGCAGCTTGCGATGATCAAAGGTGCTGCCGCCTCGCCAGCCCTTGAGATCCTTGCCGTTGAAGAGCGCCGTGAAGCCGGGCGGCGGCTGGGCGGCGAAGGCGGTGGCGGTGAAGGCCAGCGCGGCCAGGGACGTGACAGCGAGGTTGCGAAGGAAACGGAGCGGTGGTTGGTGCATACGTGTGCGGCGTTGTTAGACAAATGACGCCCGCAAATCAATGCCGGGCGTGTGAGACGGACGGACCACAGCGCGCCCAGATTCAGCGCCAGCCGAAATCATTCTTTCAATCTCAGTAGACCCTATCAGGGTGCGCTCACCCTTCCGGGTCGGGGCGAAGCACCTTGGGCAGCACGCGCACCGCCCAGAGCAGCAGCCCAGCCATCCAGCACAATGCACCGTAGAGATAGTGTGACACCATCGTGCTGGGCACAACGTCGCCCGAAAGCCGGTTGAGCAGGCCCAGCAGCATGAGCCCCGCCGCCACCGTGATGGGCGCGTGGAACCGATCCAACTGTGACCGCTCGCCACTGTGACCGAACACCACGCGCGTCGCGACCCCCAACGTGATGAGGCCAAAGCCACTGATCAATTCAACGTGCGACATGGCCACGCGCCAGCCGGGCAGCCAGCCGGAGGCCAGCACCCCCAGTGGCAGGCAGGCGAGCCCGACCACTAAGAGCCATTGCACGCCATTCCAAGTCCAGCGGAGCCGCTCCAAAGGCAGTTCCCGCCAGAGAAAGCCAGCGATCAATGCCGCCCGCACCGTGACTGCCGTGCGGACCCAGCCTGCGGCTTCCAAACCGTAGCTCGCAATAATGAGCGCCCCGATAAAGCCGGCAAACCGGGCCGCTGCCAGCCACTCGGGTGTCACGATGACGGAAGGCGCAAACTTCCGGCGCACGCCCAATCCGAGAAACCTCGGCAGCAAAAAGCCGCCTGCCCCCAGCACGCATAAAAGCACAAAGGCATGGTAGCTCAGCAGGCGTGCCAGCAGCTCAAGCTCGGGCGGCAGCTCCCAGCGTCGCGCCGCCAGATGCAGCCCGGCTCCCACCGCCGCGCTGGCGAAAGACAGTCCCACCAGCACAAAGCTCGGTGGCGGCAGATCGCGCTTGGCGTGGCAGCGGCCTTTCAGAACCGCGAACCAAAGGACCAATTCCCCCAGAAACGCCGCGTCGCCCCAGCTTGTCGCGCCGGCCGCATGGGCAGCCACATTTACCGCGAAGAGCGCGAGCAACGGAAAAACCTCCTTGGCCGTGAGCGTTGGAACTTCCAGCAGCCTTGGCAGCGACGTGCCGAGAAAGCCAAAGATGAACCCGCCGAAGAAGCCCTGCACCATCAGCCGCGCGTGCGCTGTTCCGGGATAATCCGCCGTCCAGCCCAGCAACAGCGGCACCCAGAGCCCCACGCCGACAAGCCCCGCCAGCGTCGCCGCCGGGAAGAACAGGCGGAACGGCTCGCGGTGCAGGTCCCCGAAGGTGATCCAGTGGGCAACGGCAGGCATCTGCCCTTCACGCTGCCGCGCACGACGGGGGCAACGCAAGGGCGCAGTGGGCGACGGCGGAGATGCGTTCGACATGACTGGTCACGCCGGTGGAACCAGCACCGGGCAGGCGAACCGTGCCCGCAGCCCGCCCGAGACACTCCCCGCCGCTTGGCCGCTTGTGCCCGCCGGTTGCGCGCCCTACTCCTGCACGCGCACGCCGTGGGACTTGAGCTTGGTCACGGTGGACTTGCCAGCGCTGCTCAAGGGGTTGCCAGTCAGGTAAAGATTCAAGAACGGCGCAAACCGCTGCTCGCCCTCGGCATCGCGCTTCACGATGGCCAGCAACGGACCGAGGTCCGCGAGCTTGTTCCGTTCGACGAACAGGTGGTTGAGATTGCGCACGCCATCAAGGCCGGACAGGTCACTCAACCCCGTGTCGTTGAGCGACAACGTCCCCAGCCAGGCCAGATTGCCCAGACCTTGCAAGCTCGTGACAAGGTTGCCGTCGAGATAGAGCGAGGCCAGCCGGCGGAGCCCAGTCACGGGTTTGATGTCGGTGATGACATTCCGTGAGAGGTAGAGGCTGGCCATGTTCGTCAGTCCGGCCAGGGCGGAAATGTCCTTCACGCGATTGCCGGACAATTCGAGGTATTGAAGCGCGTAATCCTCCTTCAACGGGCTGACATCCTCGATCTGGTTCTCCGCCAAGTTCAAATACTGGAGTCGAGACAGACCTTTGAGCGGAGCAAGGTTCTTGATCTGATTCTTCGCAAGATCCAACGCCGCGAGCGCGCGGCATTTTTCCAAACCCGTCAGGTCCGTGATGCCCAGGCCCTTGCCATCTACAGTGGAGATGTTCTCGACATCCTTCTCGGTGATGGGCTGGTCGTTGTCGCGCTTCTCGAAAACCGCCCGTCGGACGGCCTTTTCAAGATTCTTGTCAGGAAAAATAGAGACCGCCTTGGCCGGCGGTTGCGCCTCCTTCTTTTCCTGCGCGGGGGTGGTGGAAACGGCGGCCAGCCAGATGACGGCCGCCACGGACATCAGGGGTTGGAATGACGTTTTCATGGTCCCTCAAAAAAATAAACCCGTGGAGAATTTTCCAGAAAAATTTACACCCACAGCCCCCCGCTCGTCATGATCCATTGAGCTATGACCAAGACTCCAAGCGCCAACCCGTCGCTGCTTGCTTGCGCTACCTTTGCGACCAGCCACACCTGACTTTGACTCTCGCCTTGCGACCTCCGCAGCGGAGTTTCTGACCTGTCACCAACATTGGGAACCGTTTCGTCGGCAACGGATGCTGAAAAAGCCCGCAGATTTGGCGGACTGAGTGCGCTTACAGCAGATCCTCGTTGTCCCGCACCTGCAAGTCTGGCGGAGCCTTACAACTGACCATGCAAGAAGGGACTTCAGAGCAAAAATTTCTTGGTGGCGCGGGGCCGGAGGGTAGTCTCACGCGCATAAGTCATGTTCCCAAGTCAGGCACATTATCGCAGCTCGAAACACGGCCTAAGATGGGTGAGCTGGATGACGGTCCTGATCGCGGGGATGGGTTTCGGCGGTTGGGTCACAGTGGAAGCGCGGGCAGCCGATCCCGGCGGCAAGCCAT
>CAIPBN010000152.1 GCA_903863315.1 uncultured Verrucomicrobiota bacterium
CAGCGAGCTATGGACCATGACGGCAGAGCGAGGGGGACCGCACTCCGCCAGACATGCAGTGATTGCTGCGGGTGCCAGCGGGTGCTGCCGCGCCAGCACCAGCCGACGGAGGAACGCGCGTGACTGGCGCGCTACCTGGCTCAATAACCGTTTCATCAAGCAGTGCCGTATATGCGGCGAATCAAATGCCCACGAGTTGCTCGACGGTCCCTGCATACCGACCTGCGAAGCAAAACCCAAGGACCGTTACCCACGAGGGCATCGCAACAGGTCATACTTGAAGAATTGGTATACCCGCATGACGCGCTTGAAACCCGCAGACTGAACCACGCGGTGATAGGATGGAAATTCGTGGAACTTGCGTAGGGGAGCCGCCATGACCGCCGAAAACTCCTCCACAGAGAAATCTAGCTTCTTCGCCACGTATTCACAATCTGCCTCCTGCTGCGCTACCGGATAGGGGGGGTGCGCCAGCTCAGACAGCGCTTCCGCCCGGGTAATTTCGCCAGAACAGAGCCGGCTGGAAAGGTGGCTCCGACGCTTATCGAAGCCAAATTTGCGCGGCAGATAACAACCTTGGAACCAGCGGGTATAGACATTCTCAAAATGCTTGCCGCCGTAGTCCTTCCAGCCGAGCTGGCGCTGAAGCACCACCAAGGCCTCTTTTTTTGAGTAGTCCATGTAGTCCAGCACGTTCACAGCCGCGAGTTTGTGCCGCTTTCCCGTCACGTAGTCATAGAAATTGAAGTGAGGGAACGTCTTGATGCGTCCGCTGCCAAATTGGCGATGCACGGCACGGATGTAGCCGAAATCCCAGTGGCCTTGCGACCAAGCGGCCGGCAGATGCGTCTCCGTGCGGACATTCAACCCAGTCACGACATACCTTAGCCCCAGCCGGGTGGCTTGCTGGTAGAGGAGGGCAAAAATGGCATGATCACTTGGAATCTCCGCGTCCGGCGTGGATGCAAGGAGGAACGCGCGCTGGATGTCCTTAAACTCCTCCCAGTCGATGACGTGCGTGTGCAGGTCAATCCCCAGCGTGGTGAGCGCCTTGGAGATGTTACTCACGGCGATTTCTGAATTCCAGCCATTGTCCAGATGCACAGCGAGCGGTCGCAGGCCCAGCTCCTTGACTCTGTAGGCCACGTAGGTGCTGTCCACCCCCCCGCTCACTCCGATGATGCAGTCGTAAGGCTTGCCGACACCATCGCGCTTAATGGCCTCAACAATCGTCCGCAACTGTTCAGCCGCAGCGGCGCAAATCGGCAGCTCCCGGTGGATGCGATCATAAGCGAGGCAGTGGCTGCACACACCCTCCTGATCAAAGCAAATCGTCGGATCAGACTCGTCCATCACGCATCGCGAGCAGATGCGCGGGCCAACGGCTGTCGTTGCCGCCTGAGCACGAGCAGCCACATTTCCAGAGGGTCTATTGGCGATTTGCATGACAGGGTCGATTGATCAACGCTTTAGGGCTGCTACTGACCGCGAACACGGGGTTGAGAGGTTGGAACCGCCCGATGAGGTCATCGCTTCGCGAAGCTGCGGGCCCGATGGGTAGCTGATCAACACTGCTCGGTGAGGCCCATTGAACACGAACAAGCTCCCCGCAGCCGCAGCGGACGCACCCGCACGAACTGCTTGTCCGAGATGTGCTACCGTGCCGGCCCCGCCACAGGCGATGACCGGGATGCTCACCGCGCTGGACACGGATTGGATGAGTTCGAGGTCGTAGCCGCCCTGCACTCCGTCGCGGTCAATCGAGTTCACCAGCAATTCACCCGCGCCCCGCCCCTGCGCCTCCTGCGCGAACTCGACCGGCTCGCGCGCGGTCCAGCGTGTGCCACAACGGCTACGCAGGCGTAACCGTCCCAGCCAGTTCCGCTGCACATCCAATCCCACCACGATGCTCTGGCTGCCAAATTCATCCGCCAGCTCGCTGATGAATTCAGGCCGTTGGAGCGCAGCGGTTGTCAGGATGACCTTTTCCACGCCTATCTGAAAGAGCTTCCGCGCTTGAGCCACGCAGGACAGACCGCCGCCGTAGCCAATGGGCATGAATGCCTCACCCGCGATTTCCCGGATGCGTTCATAATCCGGTTCCCGCTGCTCCGGCGTCGCCGTGATGTCGAAGAAGCACAATTCGTCCACCTCGAGGTCGTTGAACAGCTTGACGGCGTTGATGGGGTCACCCACATACTTCGGCTCACGGAAGCGAACCGTTTTGACCAAACCCTCGCCCTTCAGCAGCAGGCAGGGGATGACACGGGTTCGGAGCATCGGACGTTAAAGCGCGATAAAATTGCGCATCAGCGCGAGGCCAAACTTGTGGCTCTTCTCCGGGTGGAACTGGGTGCCCCAGATGTTGTTTCGCCGGATCCCAGAGATGAAGCGATACCCGTGGGTGGTCCAAAGCAGGGGGTCCGCCGGGTCGTCGCACACCAGATGGTAGGAGTGGACAAAGTAAAAACGTGGATCCTCAGGAAGGTTTTGCACCAGTGGGTCCGCCTTCGCCAACTCAACGCCATTCCAGCCCATGTGCGGAGTCTTGAGCGAGCCTTGGCTGGCATCGAAACGGAACTTGACCGTCCTTCCCGCGATCCAGCCCAACCCCGGCGACTGCCCCTCCTCGCTTCCATTGGTGAACAACTGCATCCCCAAGCACACGCCGAGGATCGGCACCCGGCGCTGCCGCACGGCCTCGTTGAGCGCCGGAACGATCCCCAACTCGTTCAGGTGGCGCATCCCGTTGTCGAACGAGCCAACGCCCGGCAAGATGAGCTTCGCCGCCGAGGCGATCACCGCCGGATCATTGGAGATGGTCAACTCCCCGCCGACCCGGCGGCCCATGTTGAGCACCGAACCGACATTGCACGCCCCGTAGTCAACGATCACGATCATGGCAGCAGGCCGGGACTCACGGTCTTGGTAGCCGGAGGATCGCGAAGTTGATCCGGTTCTCCATCAGCGTGCCGGCCTGAATGCTGGAATGCGGGCATTCACGTTCTAGAAACGCCCGCCAGCTCTCTGGACTCCAAAAGTTGATGTGTTCGTTGGCTTGGTCCAGACGACCATTAGGCACCGTGAGCACTAGGACGCCGCCTGGCACGACCACCCGCAGCAGATGCTGCAGCGCCACAAAGGGTCGTTCGATATGCTCCAGCACCTCCGTGCAGAGAACCACGTCATATGCTCCGGGGATTGGGCGCGTGATGTCCTGCACGAAAAAAGACGCGCCGGGAAACTTCACCTTTGAATATGCCATCGCCGCGTCGGAAAAGTCGCAACCGTGCAAGGACTGCGGCCGGCTCCACGAACTCAACTCGGAAAGCAAATGGCCGGTCCCACAGCCCACGTCGAGCAGTCTCTTATCATCCAGGGTCCGGAGGTGTTCGCGGACACAGCGCGACACTTCTCCATAAAACTGGATGCGGTAGCCCTGATAATAATCCTCAAGCGCCTGCTGGTCACCGTAGAAGCGGTCATACAACGACTTGGAATTCTCTTCCAGCGGAGTCAGTTGCCCGGTGTTGAAATACTTATCGCTGCCGGTGCGCTGCCCCGCGGAGAGTCGCGACAGCTTCAGTCCGGCCAACCCGAACCCGCCCTGCACAGCCTGCTTCACCCATTTGCTAATGGTGTCTTTCATACTTGGTCTACCAGCAGGTCACACGGCGGCACTGTTCCACCGATGCTCGCAAAGCACGTCCCCATGGTCACGCGAGATCAACGCCCCGGTGCCAAAAAAATCGCCATCCTCCACTGAGATAGTGAACGCATCTTGCATCCAATCGCAGACCTCGCCATCCACAGCGCAAAACAGGGCGCACCCGTAGTTACCCGCCCGAAACACCGTCTTCGGCCAGTGGCACTCGAAGTAACCCTGTGGTCGCAGCCGCAGCCTCGACGCTCCCGTCGGAATGTTGGCGAACGCCGAGATCACTACACCGCTGTCATTGCGCATATTGAAGGCCACGTCCACATCGCGCTCCTCGCCCGAAAAGTTTGACCGGTAATGCAACCTGACCCGGGCCGCTCTGCCGCACTGCGGCGAGGCCACCTCCTGTCCCTCGGCATCGTGCATGGTGACCGAGTGAAATCGTAGCTGGCCACTGCCCTTGCGGTCCTTGCGCTCGTCAAGCCGCGTGCCCGAGAGGGATCGGGCAGTTTGTAGATAGGATTTCACGGCCGCCTCAACCCGATCATTGACCTCGACCTTTCCGCCGGACAGCACTATCCCACGAGAACATAACTGCGTCACCGCCGCGAGGTTGTGACTGACGAAGAGCACCGTCCGGCCGCCGGTCGAGACTTCCTGCATCTTACCCAGGCACTTCTTCTGGAACGTCACGTCCCCCACGGCCAGGACTTCGTCCACGATTAGAATCTCCGGCTCCAGATGCGCGGCCACGGCGAAGGCCAGCCGCACATACATACCGCTGCTGTAGCGCTTCACTGGTGTGTCGAGAAACTTCTCCACTTCTGCAAACGCAACAATCTCGTCAAACTTGCCGCGCACCTCGGCACGGGTCATGCCAAGGATGGCCCCGTTGAGGAAGACGTTTTCCCGTCCCGTCAGCTCCGGGTGGAAGCCTGTGCCAACCTCCAGCAGTGAGGCGATACGGCCCCGCAAAGTGATGCGGCCCTTGGTTGGGTCAGTGATGCGGGAGAGTATTTTCAGCAGCGTGCTCTTCCCCGCCCCGTTGCGACCGATGATGCCGACAACTTCACCCTGTTTGATCTCGAAGGAAACGCCCTTGAGCGCCCAGAAATCCTCTTCCGCTTGGCGGTTGGCGGTTGGCG
>CAIPBN010000153.1 GCA_903863315.1 uncultured Verrucomicrobiota bacterium
CGGCGGCGAGGGCAGCCAGCAGGCTGAGCGCAAGCACCAACGGCCCGCTAACCGCCGCCATTTCAGCCCTTGAACCCGGGCCGGCGGCTTCCAGCCGTCGCGTGATGGGTTCGCTGCTCGGCGCCGCCTCTAAGTGCTGCGGCCCACGGACGGCGACTGGAAGTCGCCGGCCCGGGTTCATGGAGAGTTTCATACGCGTGCCTCCTGGCCAACTCCGACGCGTTGAGCGGGCGGCTCGAATACCGTCAGAAAGATCTCCTCGACCGCTGCGGGTCGGAGCGATTCCGCTACTCGGCTGGGCCCACCGCCCAAGCCGACGAGCAGGCCCACCGCGCAGACCGAGTTCGCCCACGCGAGCTGCCGCACCACAACGCCTAGGGGCGAGGGCGCGGCGAGCCGGCAGAGTTCGCGGAGCGAATCGGTGCGGGCGGTGGCTGCGGCAGGAGACATTCGTTTAAGGGATTCAGTTCAGGGTGTGGTGATGTCGAGGCGGTAGAATCTTCTCACGCCGGGCGGCGGGGTCAGGCCGGTGCCAGTGTCCGTGATGGACTGGCGTTCGCGTGCGCCGAGCAGCCACGGCGTGGCGGGCTGCCAAGTTTGCAGGTTGTCGGAATACATCACGCGGTAGAGGCGGCCTTCGCGCGTGTCAAAGCTGAGTTGGGTCATGTTGCCGGTGCGCTGCGGCGTGAGCAGGCCGGACGCGGGCGCATCGGCCACTAGCGGGTCGGTGCCCAGCAGGTATTCGATGCGGTTGGAGCGGCCGTCGCCATCGGGGTCGGTTGCGGGGTTGCTCGCGGTGGCACCGTGGCGGGCTTCCCAATGGTCATCGAGGCCGTTGCCGTTGGCGTCCACAAAGCCGGCCACGCGGTCCACGGCGAAGCGCAGCACGATGGGCGCACTGGTGACGCTGCCGCCGGAGTTGAGCGTGCCGGAGGCGAGGAAAGTGAGCGTGTATTCGCCGGCCTGCGTGAAGGCCCAGTTGTAATGGTCGTGCAGGCCGGTGGAGAGCAGCAGGCTGTCCGCCACCGGGTCGAGGCCGTCCAGTGAACTCAACCGCAGGATGGGGCTGCCGAAGGCGTCCACTTGAAACAGCGTGAAGCCACCGCCGGGCGGGCCGTTGACGGCGGTGAGGGTGAGCTTGACCCGGTTGTTCTGTAATACTCCGGGGCCGATTTGCTCCGCGCTCAGGCCGATGTAAGGCAGGCCGGGTGTGTTGCTCTGCGGGAAGACCCAGACCGGTGCGCCGGATGTGCCGAGGAACGCGAAGGCGGGATTTGCCGGCACGGTGGCGCGGAGGAGGCTGTTGCCGCGAATCAACGTCGTGTCCGGGGGCAGGTCAGGTAGGCCGTCGGCGTCCACGAAGGCCGCGAACGCGCCGTTGGTGAAGTCCACGCGCAGGTCCATGTGGCCGTCGGCGAGGAAATGCCGGTTGGTCTCGCCCTGGACAAAAAAGTTAATGGTCCCGAGGCCGTTCGTCACCGTGCCGCCAAACTCCGCGGCCAAAGTGCCCGTGAACCGGAAGGTGACTTGATACTCGCCGGGCTGGGTGAAGGCCCAGTTGTAGTGGGCATGGGCCGGCAAGGGAATGGGCGCGAGCTGGTCAGAGCTGGTGATGCCGTCCGCCGTCGAGAAATGGAAGGCGGGATTGCCCAGGCCGGTTTGATACATGGAGAATGCGCCCCCCCGGTCCGGACCGCTGCCGCGCACGTCCACCAGGCTCAACGCGATGAAGCCGGGGCCGAAGAAATCACTGGCGAAGGCGGAGGGTTGGACGTCGTCGGTGCGAACGCCGAAGAACAGGACGCCGGCGGTTTGGATTTGCGGCATCACCCAGACGGGCTGGCCCGCCACCGCGCCGAGGCGCGCAAAGGCCGAGCTACCCGGTGCCAGCAGCCGGGCGTTCGCGTTGAGACCGATGTCGAGCGGGCGCGGGTCGAAGCGGGTGAGCGTGGCAAAGTCGTAGAGCTTGAAGCTCCAGCCGCCGCCCGGCGCGTTGGTAAAGATGGGGCTGACATCGTAATGGCCGTCGAGGAGCAGTTGCGCTGCTCGGGCGGAGGGCGGGGCGGCGAGCAGTGCAAAGGCGAGCACGAGGGCGAGACGGACAAGCTGGCGACAGAGGTTCAAGCGGACGGAGCTCATGGGTTTTAGAATTTCAGGTTCATTCCAACGGCGAGGTTGAGGCCGGGCAGGGGCGCGACCTCCTTGATGACGGAGACGTGGCTGCGCGCCTGTTCATCGAGCAGGTTCGTGCCTTGCACAAAGAAGGACGCGGCGCGGTGCTTCCAGTCGAAACGGTAACGCAGGTCGGCGTTCAGAAACGTGTAGGCGGGCGTCGGCAGTTCGCGGTCCTTTTGGATGCGGTCCTGCGCGGTGACGTGGCGGCCCTCCACGCCCGCCGTCCAACCGCGCCACTCGTATTCAAGCCGCATGCCCAGCCGAATCGGCGGGATGCGCGGCAACGGCTGGGCGCGCTCCAGATCCTGCGCGTGAATCCAGTCGAGCAGGCCGGTCAGTCGCAATTTCTCCCGCTCGCGCACGAGCAAATCCCAGCCCGCTTCGACCTCCAGGCCGTGAAACCGCGCCGGGCGCTGGACGTGGCGGAAGATAGGCAAGCCGTTGAGCTCCCAGCCGGGGCCAAGACTTTCGAGGAAGATGTAATTGTCGAAGTCATAGCGGAAGAAGGTCAGCTCGCCGGTGAAACGTCCCTGGGTCTTGCGGAAGATGGCCTCGTAAGTCATCGAGCGTTCCAAACCTAGGCCACCTCCGAACGGAAAGCCGGGAATCGTGTAGAAGCCGCCAATCTCATAGGTGCCAGTGGCGACGTGCGGGCCGTTGGCGAACAGTTCCTGGGTCGTGGGCGCGCGCTGGTGGACGCCCCCGACCAGGGCCACCTCGTAGCCGTCGAACGGTTCCCACGCCGCGCCGAGGCTGAAGCTTTTCGTCGTGTAATTGGTGGCGACGTTGCGCGTGCGGCCAATGGCGAGAATGTCCTGTTCGCCCCAGCGGCCGCCGATTTGCAGGCGCACGGGACCGAGCTGCAAGTCTTCCAGCAGGAACACCGCCCAGTTCTGCGCAAGCGTGGGCGGGGTGTTCACTTCGAGGCCTGCCGATTTGAAACTCGTGTCGTTGAAGTGCGCGCCAAAGCGGCCCGAGAGCGCGCCCAGCGGTGCGTGCCGGGCTTCGAGGCGTGTTTCGAATTCGTTGTTCGCGAAGGACGTGGCCGTCAGCGCGCCCTCACGCTCCGCGTGGCGGTATTCGGAATAGGCGGCGCGATACTTCACTGACTCCAGCGCGGCCACGGGCGAGAAAAGTTCGCCCTCGAAGTCAAAGCGGTTTTGCCGCAGCGCGATGCTCACGGGCGGATTCGCCTGCACGACCCCGCCAATCAAATGCTGGTGCGCGTCGCTGTGGAATGGCACGCCGTAGGCGGATTCGTAGGTGCTCACCGCCAGCCCCGCGCGGCCCTGCGGCCAGAACCACCCCGCGCCCGCCGAGTAGGTGTCCGTCTCCACCCACGTCTCCGGGAGGCGGCCGCTGGGATTCGACTGGCCGGGCGTGGGATTGTTCCGGGCCAGGCCGGGGAAATGGTAGTCATTCGCCGCACGCTTCAGGGCGTTCACTTGAAATGCCACCGGCCCGCCGCCCGCCGTCGCAGCGATGGCCCCAACCTTTTCATCCGACACGGAGGCGAACCGCGTCTCTACTTCCCCTTCGACCGTGCGCTGGGGCGGCGCGATGGGGATGTTCTTCGTCTCGACATCCACCGCGCCGCCAATCGCCGGGCCGCCGTGCAAGATGGTCGCCGGCCCGCGCAACACCTCGATGCGCCGGATGAACAAGGGCTCGATGGCCACGCCGTGGTCCGGGCTGGTGAAGGAAATGTCCCCTGTGCCGAGGCCGTTGTGGAGCATCCGCACGCGGTTGCCGGTGAAGCCGCGAATCACCGGGCGGCTCGAACCCGGCCCGTAGGCGGTGGAACTCACGCCCGGCTGCCAGCCCAGCGTGTCGCCGAGCGAGGATTGGAGTTTCAACTTCAATTCTTCCGCCGTGACCACGGAGTTCGGCGCAATCACATCGCCGCCGGGCGGGAGCGCCTGGCCGGTGACAACCACCGTGGGCAGTGTGACGGCGTTCGTGGTGGGATGAGAGTTGGTGATCGTTTGAGCAAAGGCCTCGAGCAAGCCACCGCTCAACGCAAGGCTGAACAAAAGGTGTCCCCACCCGGCCACCGACCGGCAGCGGCACGGTGCTGGCCCCGTGTTCCACAACTCCCGCTCTGGCGGGGCAGGCTGACTGCCGGCGCACACCCCACCTTCACTGCGGCTATGCGTTGGCCAAGGCGGCCCGGCGGAGGGATTAACGGGGTAGGAGGTCATGATGTGCAAGTGATGGGGGCCGCCCGCCTGTGCCGTGCCGGGCACAG
>CAIPBN010000154.1 GCA_903863315.1 uncultured Verrucomicrobiota bacterium
CGCCAGCTTGTAGCCCGCGCGGTCGGAGTTGTGACGCAATCCAGCGAAGTGCCGCGCGATGCGCAGGCGGGCTTGCTGGCAAAAACATTCCACGAGCTGGAGCAGCGACTCCTGCTCTTCGAGGCTCTTGGTCTCTTTCAACTTCGCCTCAGCCCGCGCGCACGTCGCAGTGATCGCGAAGAGTTCCGTGCCGATGTCCACGAAGCGGCCCAGCAAGACCTGTTGCTTCTCCAGCTTCGGTCCGTTCAACGCCATCGCGTGGAAGAGCGAACGCGCGAGCCTACGCGCAGTGCGGCGGGCAAACTTGAGGTGCTTCGCCAGCGGTCCGCGGGCGGCCACGGAGCCGAAGGATGGCAGCCATTGCTGCGGATACCAGCCGGCGTAAAAGAGTCCCGCTTTCATGGCGGCCCCGGCGCGCACGCCCAGGGGCAACTGCGAGTTCAGCACGGCGCCGGCGACTTTCAGGTGCGGGTCCAGCGCCTCGCGCGCGATGAAGAGCCGCATGATTTCGCTGCTGCCCTCGAAGATGGTGTTGATGCGGCAGTCGCGCAGGAACCGCTCTACGGCGATGGGTTCCTCGCCGCGTTCCTTGAGCGACTGCGCTGTCTCGTAGCCGCGCCCGCCGCGAATCTGCATCGTGTCGTCCACGATTTCCCACGCACGTTCGCTGCCCCAGAGCTTGCACATCGCGGCTTCGAGCCGGATGTCAGCTTTCTTGTCGCGGTCCACAAGGCTCGCGGTGTAGAGCGTCATCGCCTCCATCGCGAAGATGTTTGCGGCCATGCGCCCGAGCTTATCGGCGATGGCGGCGTGCTTGCCGATGGGCGCGCCCCATTGCACGCGCTCGGCGGCCCACTTGCGGCTGACTTCGAGGCAACGTTTCGCCAAACCAGTGCAGGCGGCGGGCAACGTGAGCCGGCCTGTGTTCAGCGTGGAGAGCGCGACTTTCAAGCCCTTGCCTTCGCCGAGAATGATGTTGGCGCGCGGCACCTTCACGTCGGTGAAGCGCACGACGCCGTTGTAGAGCGCGCGCAAGCCCATGAAACGGCAGCGATGCGCGATTTCGATGCCCGGCGTGTCCATGTCCACGATGAACGCGGTGACCTGCTTGCGTTCCTTGCCGTTGACGACTTTCGGCGGCGTTTGCGTCATCACGACGAGCACGCCGGCCTTCAGCCCGTTTGTGCACCAAAGCTTCTCGCCGTTGATGACGAAGTGCTGGCCGTCGGGCGTTGGCTCGGCGCGCGTCTGGAGCGTCGCGGGGTCGGAGCCGACGCCGGGTTCGGTGAGCGCGAAGGCGGAAATCTCTCCCTTCGCACAGCGCGGCAGCCACTTCGCCTTCTGCTCGTCGGTGCCGAAGAGAATCAACGGCTGCGGCACGCCGATGCTTTGGTGTGCGGAAACGAGCGCGGCGAGGTTGCCACAATAGCTGCCGAGCAACACGGCGGCGCGGCAGTAGTTCGTTTGTGACAATCCAAGGCCGCCGAGCTGCGGCGAAATCTTGATGCCGAACGCGCCCAGCTTCGCGAGGCCTTCAATGACCTCGTCGGGAATTTCGCCGGTCCGGTCAATCTCGTCAGGGTCCACGTTGGCGCGGAGGAACGCTTCGAGCCGTGCGAGGAAAGCGTCACCCTGGTCGCGGTCCTCGTGCGACTGCATCGGATACGGCAGCAGGCGGTCCAACTCGTAGCGGCCCATGAAGAGGTTCGCGGCGAAGCTGCCCTTCTCCGACGCGGCGTCGCGCGCGGACTCGGTCATCTCGAGCGCGGCCCGCTGGCCGGCGTTCATCTTCGAGGTGTCGATGACCTGCGCGGCGTCGTCACCGTGGGGCGTGGGGCGTGTTTCCATAGGGGGAGGTTCGAGCGTTTTCATAACAACACTCCTTTCTCAGGGTAGAGTTTGCCATCCTTCGCAGCCAAATCTTTCAGCAAGGCACACGGGGCGAAGCGTTCCTCGCCGTCGTCCACGAGCCGGTTCATCTCGCGCACCAGGTTCGCCACGCCGACCGTGTCCGCGTGACGCAGCGGGCCACCACGGAACGGCGCGAAACCCGCACCCATAATCATCGCGAAGTCCACGTCCTCCGGCCCGCTCACGATGCCTTCCTCCACGCAGCGCGCGGCCTCGTTGACCATAAGCAGCACCATGCGCAGCTCCAGGTCCACGCGGTCGAGGTTCGCGGCGGAATCGTCCTTCACGAATCGCGCGGCGTCTTCGCTCGGCACGGCTTCCTTGCCGCGATGCAGGTAAAAGCCTTCGCCCGACTTCCGTCCGAGCTGGCCGCCCTTGACCAGGCGAGCGAGCACTTCCGGCACCGCCATCCGCCGGTGGTAATGGCTCGCGAGCGTCTCGGCCACATGCAGGGAAACGTCCGTGCCGACCTCGTCCACGAGGCGGAGCGGGCCCATCGGCATGCCGAAGTCGAGCATCGCCTCATCGAGGTCCA
>CAIPBN010000155.1 GCA_903863315.1 uncultured Verrucomicrobiota bacterium
CGGCCCTGTGGGTCCGGGCCGCTGAAGCCCGCGCGCCGCATCCGTTCGCCGGCGGCGAGTTCCGAGCCGAAGTCGCGCGTCGAGTAGCGCGTGGTGCACTTCGGGTCCGGCAGCCAGAGGGATTCGTCCTTCGCCGTCACGCCCACGGTCATGATGCGCGGGCCATAGGCGCACTGGAGCTGCGCCTGCACTTGGGCCAATCCGCCGTTGAGTGCGAGGACGAAACGCGGCGACTGCGGCTCCAGCGTGAACTCATCAATGGTGAAATTCGCGTCCACCTCGCTCTCGGCTTCGAGCACGACCAGCTCCTGGCTGAGGAAGAGCGGGACGCGGGCGCGGGGAAGCTTCATCGGCGCTTGGAACAACGAGCGCCATTGCTTCGGCAAGCCCACCGGCTCCAGCGAATCGCCGCGAAACGCCCAGAGCGACTCGCCTGCGATGAGCGTGGGCGGACGTAGGCCAGGCGGGAGGTTCATGCGAATCTCGCCGGACGTTTCCAGCGTGACTTCGACGGGCACGCGCCACGAAGTCGCGCCAATGGTAAGCGGCTGGCCCCGCCCGAGCGCGACGCGGGGATGACCACCGAGCGCGTCGAGCAATTGCGTCAGCTCGACGAGATTGAGCATCAGCCCGCCAGGCGTTTCGTTGCCGGCGAGTTCCTCAGCCTTGTCGAGCAGGCGCGTGTCCTCGGGCGAGAGGGCGAACGGCTGGTTCATCGGCAGCGCGCTCAAGGGCGATCGGCCCCGCGCCCACTTGCCCTCAAACGTAGCCATCACCTTCCCGCGCTCGATGCCGGCGGCAAAAGTCGGCGGCAGGATGACGGAGATTTCGAGGCGCTCGCCGTCCGGCCCACGCTTGAGCTTCGGTCCGGGCTGCGGCTCCGGCTCGCGCGCGACCGGGCGGACGGTTCCGAGCCGCGCGGGCAGCGGCGTGGCGGTGTCGCTGCCGCGCGGGGCGGGCTTGTTGCTCAGGATGTGGTGAAGTCCCACCGCGACGGAGTGCGCGCAGATGACGCCGCCCTCACGTGACGCGCGGCAGGTGCAAAGATTATCAATATCCACCGGTCCCTTGATGACCAGGCCCGCGCGATACGATGACGTGCCTTCCTGCACAACCCCCTTGAGCAGGGGCGGCGTCCAGTTCGAGGCAATGACCCTCCCGCTGGCCAGCAGGGACCGGGCGTTCTTAACCGCCTCCCAGCCGGCCGACTTCGTGAAGAAGGCTTCCGTCAACTCGGTGAAACTCATCCGCACGAGAGTGCCGGAACACGCCGGGACTTGGCAAAAATTAACGCAACCGAAACGGCTCGAAGCTTGTTTTTTAGCCCCTTCGCATGAAAACTGCCACCCACGCCAATGAAATCGGCCCTCCTGATCGACGACGACAACATCAGCCGCAAGGTCCTGTCGCAGGCGCTCATGGCCGCCGGCTGGTCGGTGATCGAGGCAGGCGACGGTGAGCAAGGCATCCAACTGGCGCTGAAGCACCGGATTGATGCGGTGATTTGCGACCTCCTGATGCCCCGCTGCAACGGCTTCCAAGTTTGCCGGATGCTGCGGGACAAGCCTGAGCAGTTCCCCGGGCTTAAAATCATCGTCACCACTCATCGGGGCTTCGCCACGGACCGGCTCAATGCGCTCGAATCCGGAGCGGACCATTATCTGGTGAAGCCCGTGCTGGCCTCGGAGGTTCTCGCTCTGCTCAACAGCCCCACGCCCAAATCGTCAACCCCGGCTCCCATCAGCGGCACCCCGACACCCGCGGCGCACATGCCGGCGGGGAACCTCCTTCGTTTTTGGGGTGTGCGCGGCTCCATTCCCACACCCGGGCCAGGCACGGTTTTCTACGGGGGCAACACCACCTGTGTGGAAATGCGCGTGGATGGCCAGCTCATCGTGCTGGATTCCGGCTCGGGCATCCGGCTGCTGGGCAACCAGCTCGCCGCCGAATTCAAAGGTCAGGCCCTTGAACTTACCCTGCTGCTTTCGCACACCCATTGGGACCACATCCAGGGCTTTCCCTTCTTCGCCCCGGCCTACGTGGCGAGCAACCAGATGCGCATCATCGGCTTCGAGGGCTATCGGAAGGGCTTGGAGAGCACCCTCGCCGTGCAGATGGAGAGCACCTACTTCCCCGTGGACCTTCGCCAGATGCCCAGCAGCATCAGCTTCCTGGAACAGCGGGAGATGGACTTCCACATCGGTCCCGTGCGGGTTCGCTCCATCTTTGTGAACCACCCCGGCGTCACCGTCGGCTACAGGCTGGACACCAGCACCGGCTCCTGCGCCTTCCTCCCGGATCACGAGTCTTATGCCCGCATGCGGTTGCATCCCCGCGCGAGCGGCGAAAAGGGACAGCAGACGATGGACTACTGCCGGGCCGAGGATCAAAAGCTCATTGAGTTTCTCCGGGACGTGGATGTCTTGATCCTCGACTCCCAATACGACGAGGCGGAATACCAGACCCACATTGGCTGGGGCCATAGCTGCTACGAGGACACCGTCGCCACCGCCCTCGCTGCGAAGGCCAAACAGCTTTTCCTCTTCCACCACGATCCGTTGCACGACGATGCCCGCGTCTCCCGCATGGTCGGCCACGCCCGCGAACTCGTGGCCAGCCACCGAGGCAATCTGGTGGTCGAGGCGGCGCGCGAAGGGCTGACGGTTCCGTTGCGCAAGCCCGAACCCACCTGAGTGGCCCGGATTCGGCGTTGATTCACAAACGTCGCCGGCTATGCTTGCCCTTATCAACCGACGCAATGAAACCAACGTCCTCAAGCCCGGTCCACGCGAGCCGGAAGGCCTTCACGCTGATCGAACTCCTGGTCGTCATCGCCATCATCGCGATTCTGGCGGGAATGCTGTTGCCGGCGTTGTCCAAGGCAAAAGCGAAGGGCAAATCCACTCTTTGTCTGAACAACGTCAAGCAAGTCAGCCTAGCTCTGACCCTATACGCGGACGGATCTGACGACAAGACGCCCCCCAGCACAGACAGCGTCGCGAACTTCGCCACCACCACGACCACACCGAATTATTTCCAGGTGCTCATCCCGTATTTGGGAGGCGCGACCAACAATCTGGCCAAGCTCGTGACTTGCCCATCTACCAAAGGCTCGCCTGGCTTGGAGATATCCGACGTGGATGTCACCAGCATGGTCGGCAATGCGAATGTGATGGCCCGCCGCATGTCGGCCATTCCCAAGCCCACCGATGTCGTGTTTCTCCAAGAACTCTTCGACCGACGCAACATCGCGTTCATGCGCCCCTTCCGCGTCGTCAACTCGGCAAACTACCGATGGTGGCATTACAACACCGCTCCAACGCTAAACTCCATCGGCCAGATGGAGAACTACACCACGATCCATGAGGCCGGCGGCAATCTGCCTTTCGTGGACGGGCACGCCGAATATCGCAAAGTCACCAAGATGGACAGCGGCGTGTTCGGGCTGGGCATCAACGGTGCCCCGGTTCCGGCATCCGCCGAGCCCAACCCCTCGACTGCACCGCTCAACTATCAGTCCCTGTTCTAAACTGAATGCAACATCCACTCGCGCTCTTGGCCGCCGCCGCGCTGATGACCACCGGCATCAGTTGCAAAAAGAAACCAGCGTCACCCCCCGCTCCCACAGAGGCCTCGGAAGCGCCCGTCAACACTCCCGCGCCCACGACAGCGCCTGCGGTGGCCGCCGGACCTTCCGCCTCCAGCCCGACCTCGGCGACCGGCATCGCGCAGGCCAAACCCGGTGCCTCCGAGTCCGGCAGCCTCAACGCACCGCTTACCGGTGCCGTGGCTCGCTTCAAGGACAAGCACAACCGCCTGCCGGCAAGCTGGCAGGAGCTGGTGCAAGGCGGTTTTATCCAGGCCATCCCACAGCCTCCCCCTGGCAAACGCTTCGCGATTGATCCGGTCTCCCACATGGTGGTGGAGCAATAGCCCGCCCGATGGAGGCTGCTGCCTATCCCAGTTGCATAGCCACCGCAGTCCAACATGCCGTGCGCCAAAGCTATCCACTACCCGACCCCACGCCCTGAAAAATGGCTGTCCACCACCTGCCAACTTCCCCTTCTATGAAACGCCTCTCCCTACTCCTCGCCCTCACCCTCCTCACCGCCCGCGCCCACGCCGCCACCGTCCTCATTGAAGCCGAGTCCTTCAAAGCCCCCGGCGGCTGGGTGCTGGACACGCAGTTCATCGAGACGATGGGTTCGCCCTACCTCATGGCCCACGGCCTCGGCACGCCGGTCGCGGATGCCACCACCACCGTGAAGCTCCCGCAGGCCGGCAACTGGCGCGTGTGGGTCCGCACGATGGACTGGGTCGGCCGCTGGAAAGCCACTGGCGCGCCCGGCAAGTTTCAGGTGCTCGTGGACGGCTCGCCGCTCAAGGAAACCTTCGGGACCAAGGGCGCGGACTGGGCGTGGCACGACGGCGGTTCCGTGAATCTGGCCAAGTCCGAGGCCATTCTGGCGCTGCACGACCTCACCGGCTTCAACGGCCGTTGCGACGCCATCCTGCTCACCACCGACCCCGTCTTCCAGCCCAGCAACGACTCCGCACCCCTTGCCCGCTGGCGCACGGAACTCGCCGGCCTTCCGCCAAAGCCCGAAGAAGCCGGGCAGTTTGACCTCGTCGTGGTCGGCGGCGGTTACGGTGGCATGGGCGCGGCGCTCGCGGCGGCGCGTATGGGCTGCAAGGTCGCCCTCATCCAGAATCGCCCCGTGCTCGGTGGAAACGGCAGCTCGGAAATCCGTGTGTGGGCCCAAGGCGGCATTCGGCGCGGCCTCTACCCGATGCTCGGCGAAATCGTCGAGGAGTTCATGGACCGCGCGAAGTCCTCCCCCGGCACCTTCGAGGAGTTCGGCGACGCGAAGAAGGAAGCCCTCGTCCGCGCCGAGCCGAAGATCTCCCTCTTCCTCAACCACCACGCCTTCCGCGTCGAGGTGGACGGCAACCGCCTCAAGTCCGTCACGGCCCTCGACACGCGCACCGGCCACATCCGGCGCTTCGCAGGCACGCTCTTTGTGGACAGCACGGGCCACGCGGGCATCGGCGCGCTCGCCGGTGCGGACCACACCACCAAGGACGACGGCCACCTCGGCATGAGCAACATGTGGCGCTGGAGCGACGCCGGGAAGCCCGTGACCTTCCCGCTCACCCCGTGGGCGCTCGACCTCGTGATGGACGACTTCCCCTATCCACGCCGTGGCCACGCCGAGTGGTTCTGGGAAAGCGGTTTTAACAAGCACCCCATCCTCGAGCTCGAATCCACGCGCGACTGGAATTTCCGCGCCCTCTTCGGCGCGTTCAACGCGATGAAGAACAAGGACGGCAAAGCCGACCACGTCAACGCCAAGCTCGAATGGGTCGCCTACGTCGGCGGCACGCGCGAAAGCCGCCAGCTCCTCGGCGACGTGGTGCTCACGCGCGAGGACATCGTGGCGAAGAAGATATTCCCCGACGGGACCGTGCCGACGACGTGGGACATCGACCTCCATTACCCGAAGGAACAATACGCCAAGAAATTCCCGAACGACCCGTTCATCTCGAAGGCCGTCTTCGACAAAGCCGTGGACCGCCAGCACGGCTATCCGGTGCCCTACCGCTGCTTCTACTCGCGCAACATCGAGAACCTCTTCATGGCTGGTCGCAACGTGAGTGTCACCCACGAAGCCCTCGGCACCGTGCGCGTGATGAAGACCGGCGGGATGATTGGCGAAGTCGTCGGCAAGGCCGCGAGCCTCTGCATCAAGCACAGCACCACCCCGCGCGCCGTGTATCACTCGCACCTGCCTGAGCTTCAGGCATTGCTGAAACTCCCCGGAGCCGCTCGCCGGGAAAGCGTGAGCGACGAGCCCAAGCTCCCCGCCGATTACAAGCCGCTGCCCGTGCAAATCGTCGCCGGCGCTGGCGATGACATCCAGGCCGGCCTCGACCCGAAGAAACTCCCCGGCCTCGTCCTCGATGACGCGCAGGCGAAAACGACTGGCAAGTGGACCGTCGCTGGCAATCCCTCGCTCCAGCCCTATGTCGCCAGCGGTTACCGCTACCGGGGCGCGAAGGAAGACGGCGCGGCCCGCTACGAGTTCAAGGTCGAGAAAGCCGGCGACTACGAAGTCCGCGTCAGTTACAGCCCGCACGAAAACCGCGCCACCAATACGCGCGTTGTCATCGAAAGCGCCGACGGGGTGAAGGAAACCACGATCAATCAGCGCACCAAGCCCCCGCTCCCGCAGAACTTCATCAGCCTCGGCACCTTCAAGTTCGCTCCCGGCAAACCCGCCATCATCACCCTCGGCGGCAAGCCCGCCGACGGCAACGTCCACGCCGACGCCGTGCAGTTGCTTCCGAAGTGAGCGCCGTGCCGGCGGCTTTCAGCCGCCGTCCATGGGATTGAGCAGTTCGGCGGACGAGTTTAACCGGGCGCGCCCCCCGCGCGGCTAAAAGCCGACGGCACTCACTTGCCCACCCAGACTCGCACCAGCCCGGCCGGTTTGAACCCGGCCGTCGGGCCTTCCAACGCCAGCGTCACCTTGCCTAGGTTGCCCGCCATTTTCGCCTCCGTGACAGTGGCATTGCCCGGTTCAGCCACCGGCCGGCGGTCCACCGCCGCAGGTGCCACTTGGACTTTTTGCCCCTTCTTCAGCGCGCGGGCCCACTCCCCCGCCTCATGGAACAACGTCAGCTTCAACTGCCCGGACTCGCTGGCATCCACGTAGCCCGGCAGGCCCTGCTCCGCCATGCGCTTGGCGTGAACGGCCTTCTGTTCCGTTTGAAACTTCAGCAGGCTCGAGTCATCCAGAAACACCTCCCAGGCCACGCGGGTCTTCCCCTGCCCCGTCCCATGCGTCTTGGCGCGCAAACCATCGCCCACCTTGATGTCCGCGAACTTCGCCGGCTCGCCCGCCTTCCAGAACCGGGTCTTGGCATCCGTTTCCATCACCACGTTCGTCGAGCGGATGAAGCTCTTGTCCGCGTTCGCCTGCGTGAACTGGATGCGGCCCGTTGCCGCATCCAGCTTCTCCACGAAGTAATACTCCTTGTGCCCGTTGAGCATGTTCATCTCATCCTGGATGTAGGTCAGCCACACCCACTCGCCAAGGTCGTTGGTATGCAGCCGGAAGATGGCGCGCTCGCCCACGCGGAAATCCTGGAGGTCGCCAAACGACGCGTGATGCAGCAGCTCCGCGTAAGGCATGATGGTGAAGCGCATCACCGTGTCATCGCCCTCGTTGCGGAACGCCCCCGTGCGCGTGGCCGGGTCGAGGCTGATCAGCTCGCCCCAGGGTCGGCGCATCGCGTCGGTGGGCACAATGACCTGACCGGGAGTGATCTTCAGCACCGGCTTCTTAGCCGGAGCGGGAGCGGCGGACTGGGCAAGGGCGTTGAGGCTGAAACAAAGCAACCCAACAAAAGCGAAACGAATCATCGTTGGAGCATTCCGCGATCGGCCGCGACTGTCGAGCCAGCAGCGGATACAGAGTGCAGCGGGCGCTACGTAGCGCCGGCCTCCGGCCGGCTGTGCGGCAAGCGTCCCCGCTTGTCCGCAGGGTCGAGACCAAGGGCAGTCTCAAGATGCGCCCGTGCAGCGATGACAGGGCGCGGTGTCCTCACCGCGCCCGGCGAGCGCCGACGGCGGGCGGGCGGCCGCACGGCGGGTGGACACACCTCTCAACCAAGGCACGGAGACAGTAAGACAAGAACGGAAAACCCGTAAACTCTCAGGCGTCGCGCCTGAGCTTTGACACGCGGCGGTAAAGTCGCTCTATCAGCGGGTTTGTTATGCGTGGAATTACTCGATCGACAATTCTGCCTGACAGAACAAACCACACTCCTGCTATCAGAGCTTTGACCCAGCTCGAAACGCTGGAACTTTGCCAGAACAGTGCCGGTATTCCAACAGCCCAGAGCAACCCCAACGTGCCGTTAACCGCAATGTAGTAACCTGTCGGTGGCAACGGGGGTTTTGAACTTGGATTCATATCGCAAGGGATGCTCCGAGCGCCAAATTTGGCCAAAAACTTCATTCTACCCTTACTGCAAATCCCACCTGTGTCCGCTCCAACTCCGCCTTCAGCGCCACGCGCAGTTTCGCCAACCGCTCCTTCGCCTCCGGCGCGGCGATGCGGTTGGTGAGCTCGTCGGGGTCGGTCTTTAAGTCGTAGAGTTCGTCGCCGGTGCCGGGCTTGAGGTAGTGGATGAGCTTCCAGCCGTCCTGCACCACGGCAGCATACCACGGGACGTTGTTGTAGATCGCCTTGTCCGGTTCGGCCTTCACCAGCTTCGCGACGCTGGAGCCGTAGTCGTGGCCGGTGAATTCGTAGAGACACGGGTGCGGCCAAGCGGCGGCGGGGTTCTTCAAGAGCGGCGTGAGGTCGCGACCGTGCATGGCCCACGGGATTTTCACCCCAGCCTGCGCGGCGAAGGTCGCGACGAGGTCGGGCGCGTTCACGGGCACGTTGCAGACCTTGCCCGTCGGCGTGAGGCCCGGCTGCGCGATGATGAGCGGCGAGCGGTAGGTCGCGTCGTAAGGTCCAAGCTTCGTGCGGAAGCCGTGCTCGCCCATGCCAAAGCCCTGATCGGCGGTGTAGATGACGAGCGTGTTTTCGAGCTGGCCGGTTTCCTTCAGCGCGGCGAGCAGCTTGCCCACGCCCTCGTCGATGGCCGGCACGCACTCGTTCATCTGCCGCACAAAGTTCGCGAACGTCTGCCGTTGCTTGCCACTCGTGTCGCCGAAAGTCTCGCCGCTCTTGCCCGCGATGGGCGTGCCGTCGGCGTCCTTGGCCCATGCCTGCGTTTGGTTGAGGTAATCCGGCTTGCCGAAGCGCGGCGGGAAGATGTCCTTGGGCACGGGCACCTCGGCGTTCGCGTAAAGACCCTTGTGCCGCGCGGCGGGCTTCGACGGGCCGTGAATGCTGCCGTAGCAGAGCCAGAGGAACCACGGCTTGTCCGCCGCACGCGTCTTGCCGCGAATGTAGTCCTCGGACCACTGCGTGTAATTGTCCGCCGGGTAGCCGTCCACCCACTCCTCCTTGCCATCACGCGCGACGATTTGTCGCTCGTAGTAAGCCCCGGCGTTCTCGGGATGCAGCGGGCGGTTCCAGACGATTTGATGGTCCCAGTCGCGGCCCCAGCCGGCATCCACGCCCGTGTGCCACTTGCCGATTTGCGCCGTGTTGTAGCCGCTTTTCCGGAAGACGGCAGGCCAGAACGGCGCTTGCTTCGGGTCGTAGGCGCTGGCGGGATACTTGCCCTCCATCCGCATGCTCTCGACGCCGTGCGGGTGCCGGCCCGTGAGCATCGCCGCGCGCGACGGCATGCACCAAGCACCGAGATACGCCGCGTGGAAGCGCACGCCCGCCGCCGCGAGCCGGTCAATGTTCGGCGTCTTCACCCACGGGAACGACTCCGGGTAGCAACCGACCGTCTTGTAAGACTGGTCGTCGGCGTAGATGAGCAGGATGTTCGGGCGCTTCGGAGCGGCGGCGTGAACAGTATTCAGGAAGCAATGTTCAGTGTTCTGTAGGCAGGCCGCCAGCAGGACGGCGAACCACGCAAGATGCGGGAGTCGGTGCGCGGCCTTCAGGCCGCAGAAGATCGCCCTCCTGGTTTCCCATCCGAGTGCCCTGCTCCGTGCGTGTGTCCCCGTGGCATGAATGCCGCGCTCCGTGGCTGATGCGTAGTTGAGCTTCATGGCGGACTGGTCGGTGGACTGATTACTGGACACGAAACCCGGGACAGTGGTTACTGGAGTGAGTTGCCCCAGATTCCGCGCCGCCGTCAGTGCATGCCACTGGCCTTGAGCAGAGCTTCATGCACAAGCTCATCCTCCTCCGGCGTGACGGCCAGCGGCTGGCCAGAGCGAACGCAGGCGGCCAGCTCGGCAAACTCCGGGGTGTAACGCTGATAAGGCGGGAAGTTAATGACCTGGCTGCCCTTTTTGTAAGGACCGGCCTCTTTCGCCAGCTCAACGGTCAACACCGGTTGCTCCAGCGGCTTCACCACCGCGATGCCGTTGGTGCCCTGAATCTCAAAGGTCCGGTGCGCGCCCGCCGTCGGCTGCATGATCGCGCTGCTGACGATCCCGACGGCCTGCTTGAAGTCGAAGACGGCCACGCAATTGTCCGCCAGACCGTCCGCCAGCTTGGTGTCATGCCGGAGGACAGGAGTGATTTTCGCGTGCTTGCCCAGCAGACGGACCAAAGGGTCCACCAGATGGCAACCGAGCTCATACATCGTGCCGCCGGCGATTTCGGCGAACGACGCGCGCGACTCGCCGGAGATGTTGGTGTTGATGACTCCACGCACGAGGTAAACGTCGCCCAGCCAGCCCTTCCGCGCGGCTTCCAACGCGGCGTTGATGCCGGGGTTGAAACGCCACATGTAGCCCATCTGCATCAGCACTTTTTTGTCCCGGGCCAGCCCGAGCAGCTCCCGGAACTCCGCGAGTGTGACGGTCGGTGGCTTCTCAACATGCACGTGCTTGCCGGCCAGCAAGGCCGCCCGCGCGAGACCGGCACGATCCTTCGCATCGCACTCGATGGCCAGCACCTCACTGGCCGCAATCACCTCGGCTTGGGAGAGCAGCTTGCCGCCCTGCTTCTCGACCGCCGCGCGATGGCGGGCTCCGGGCTCGAACACGCCGACGCACTCCCAGTCGGGTGAGTTGAGCGCGAGCTTCAGCTTGGGGGCCGCATGCGAATGGCTGCAGCCCAGAAACCCAATCTTCACGCGGCGCGGTGCTTCCGCGGCGGTGACGGCCAAGGGAGCGAGAGCGGCGGCCTGAAGGAAGGAGCGGCGGTCCATGAGCAGAGTGGCTTTCGGGGTGATGAGAGAAGTCGGCCGGCCAAGAAAAAGGCCCGCTGCCACAAAGACAGCAGGCCGGAATCAAGCGAAGCCCGTTATTTGGCCACCTTGCCGCTCAGGCCGGACTTGTTCAGTTCCGCGAAGACGTCCTTGGCGCTGAAGTCGCCGGTGACCTCAAACGTCGTGGCGTTCTTTTCCGCCGTGTTGCCCTTCACGCCGGCCACGCGACCGACCGCCTTCTGCACGGCGGTCACGCATTTGCCGCAGCAGAGATGCACGCCTTCAATTTTGAGCTTCTGCACCTTGCCCTCCGGGACCCCGGCCGTGGCCGCAGCCTTCACGGTGGCATCGCTGGACTTGCCATAATATCCCGCCGCCTGAAGCGAGGCGACCGCCTGCTGGAGGATGTCTTTGCTGGCGGCAGCAATGGTCACGGTGCCGGCGTCCTTGTCCACCGTGGCAGTGGCCCCGCCAATCTTGGCGACGGCCTTCTCCGCGCCCTTCACGCAACCGCCGCAGCAGAGATGCACATCGGCGAGTTTGACTTCATCGGCTTGGGCGATCAGGACGGCGCTGAAGAGGGCGAGGGCGAGGCGGAGGTTTTTCATGATGAACTGGGGTTGATGTGCGTTTGAACGGGCGGTTGACGGCCGGTCCACCCCAAGGATTCATCCCGGCTCAATCAGCGGGTCGCCCGCGCGACATTGATGGAATCCCGCAACCGCTTGTTGTCGGCCCGAATGCGGGCGGTAAGCGTCTTGCAGATTGACACCAGGAACGGGGTGGCCAGTTCGGGGGCCTCCTGCACCAGCCGCTGGAAGCTCGTGGCGGAAACCTTGAGGAGCACCGAGTTGTTGTTCGCCACCACGTCGGCCGAGCGGGGACCGTGGTCGAACAACGAAATGTCGCCGAAAAACTCCCCCGCCAGGAGGGTGACCAGCACGGTCTCCTTGCCGGCGATCATCTGCCGCACGCGCAGCTCGCCTTCGAGAATCAGATACATCGCGTCGCCGGGGTCGCCCTGTTTCACAATGGTGTGAAACTGCTTCGCGTTCTCCACCTCCATGAACTGCGCGAAGCGCCCGAGCTGCTGATCACTCATCTCGGAAAGAATCTTCACCCGTCGCAAGGCTCCCGGCCGGATGCCGGCAATCAACGGCGCGGCCACCGGCGCGGCCCCGCTAGGCTGGATGCTCGCGAACACCGCGCGCAGCTCTGGAATTTTTCCCGCCTTCTCCCATTTTTCGTGGCGCACGACAAACACCCAGGTGTCGGCTACCACCCGCTCATCCTTCACCCACTCCGCCATGGTCGGCAGGTCCACCGGACCATAGACGACATCGTCCACCGCCCATATCTTGTAACCCGCTGCTGGAGCCGCTTGGTCTGCTTGATCCACTTGCGCGCTTTGTAAACTTGCCGTTTCGACCTGTAAAGGAAATCGGCAAATCCGACGGGGTCTGGAGTCAAATCTTCAGCCCCAATCGTCCAGGTCACATCTGCTCCGTGGTCTCGATGCCCAGCGCCTCCAGACCTTGCTTGAGCACTCGGCCTGTCAGCTCACAAAGCAGCAGCCGGGTGGCACGCTCGGCCCCTTCGGCCTTCAGCACCGGGCAGCTCTCGTAGAAGCGGGCGACCAGGCCGGCCAGATCGTAGAGGTAATTGCACAGGAAGTTCGGACGATATTCCTCCGCGACCGCCTCCAGCACGAGCCCGAAGTTCATGAGCTGCTTGGCCAGTGCGATTTCGTCGGGCGCATTCAAGACCGGCGGCTGCGCGCTCAAGCTGGTCGCTTCCAGCCCGCCCTTGCGGAAGATGCTCCGCACCCGCGTGTAGGCATACAGCAAATACGGCGCGGTGTTGCCCTGCAACGCCAGCATCTTGTCCCAACTGAACTGGTAGTCGCTCTGCCGGTTGGGCAGCAGGTCCGCATACTTCACCGCGCCAAGGCCGACGATCCGGGCGATCTCTTTCCGCTCTGGCTCGGACAAATCCGGGTTCTTCTCCGTCACTGCCTTCAGCGCGCGCTCCTCGGCTTCGTCCAGCAAATCACCCAGCTTCACCGTGTCACCGCTGCGCGTCTTGAAGGGCTTGCCATCCTCACCGAGGATCTTTCCGAACCCGACATGCACCAGTTTTACTTTCCGGGCCGCGTCGGGCTGCCAGCGGGCGAACGTCAGGAACAGCTTCTTGAAATGCCCCGCCTGCCGGTCGTCCACGACATACACGATCTCGTCCGGAGCCCACGTCTTGAGCCGGTAGTCCACCGTGGCCAAGTCCGTCGTCATGTAGTTGAAGCCGCCATCGCTCTTCCGCACCAGCGCCGGATCGGGCACCCACTCTCCGTCCCGGTTCACGAGGAAGACATCCTCCTTGGGCGGCACGGAGCCATCACTGAAGACGCCCACCGCCCCCTCGCTCTCCCGCGCAATGCCGCGCGCCAGCAAATCCTCCACCACCGGACCCAGTTGCGGATTGTAAAAACTCTCGCCGAGCGCGTGGTCAAACTTCACGCCCAGCCGGCCGTAAATCGCATCGAACTGCGCCTGCGACACGCGAATCATCTCCTGCCAGACCTCCGTGTTTTCCGCATCGCCGGCCTGGAGCTTCACCAGTTCCTGCTTGGCCTCCTCCAGCCGCGCCGGCTCGGCATCGCACTCCGCATTGATGACCTTGTAGAGCCGTTCCAGTTCAGCGATGGCGTCCTTGGCCAGCGCGTCCCGGTCAAGAATCTGCTTCCAGCCCAGCAGCAGCTTGCCGAACTGCGTGCCCCAGTCGCCGATGTGATTGTCCGTGATGACGCGGTGGCCCAGCAACCGGAACACCCGTTGCAACGCGTCGCCAATCCCCGTGGATCGGATGTGCCCCACGTGCATCGGCTTGGCGACGTTTGGGGAGCTGAAATCAATGACCACCGTGCGGGGCTGCGCGGCCTGGGCGAAGAACAAATGCTCCCCGCGCACCGCGCCTTGCAGCACCGCCGCAAACGCCGCCGGCCGCACCCGGAAGTTGAGGAAGCCCGGCCCCGCGATGTCCACCACCTCGCACACCTCCGCCACATCGAGCTGGGCCTTGACCTGCTCGGCGAGCTGCCGGGGGTTCAGCTTCCGCAGCTTGGCGAGCGGCAGCAGCGCGTTGGACTGGTAATCGCCGTGGCGCGCATCCGGACACGGACGCACGAGCACGTGGGTGACATCCGCGTCCGGCAACACCGTCCGGACCGCGGCCTGAAGTTTGGCTTGGAGAGTCAGATGCAACATGGCTTCCGCAGAGGCGTGCAGGCTAGCGACGCCCCCTGCAAGGTCGAGTGCAAAGCTCTTTCCGCGGCCGGCGCGGACACCGAACCTGCCGACGCCAGAACGCGGCTGGCGGCTTGCCTTTGGCGCGGAGGAACTTCACGCTTGGCGCACGTTTTCGTTTCCGAAACACTTTCCCCACTGCCAATGAAAACCACCATCGAAGGCGCGCCCTCGTTCGCCTACCTGCACGTTGACCTCGACCCCGGCGAGAGCGTCATCGCCGAGTCCGACGCCATGTCCAGCATGGCCGCCGACCTCACGATGCAGGCGAAGCTGAACGGCGGCTTCTTCTCCGGCTTGGCCAAGAAG
>CAIPBN010000156.1 GCA_903863315.1 uncultured Verrucomicrobiota bacterium
GGCGAGGACGAGCGAAGCGTCCGGAAACTTCTCGCGGAGGTTCCTCACGCACATCTTGATGCCTTTCGCGGCCGCCTCGATACCGGTCTCGGGCGTGAAGAACATGTTGTTGTTGCCGATCATGAGCACGATGGCCTTCGGCTGGAGGCCTTCGACGCCGCCGTGATCGAGCCGCCAGAGGATGTTCTGCGTCTTGTCGCCGCCGATGCCGATGTTGACCGCCTTCAACGTGGGGAAGTGCTTCTTCCACGAGTCGCCCCATTGGATGGTGATGCTGTCGCCGACCAGCAGGACATCGATGGGGCCTCGGTTAGCCTGCACCGTCTTCACGTGCGCCTCGTGGAGCTTGAGCCAGGCATCGCCACCAAAATGACCCGCACTCGGAACCTGCGGCCAAAGCTGTGGCAGATGCTTGTTGGATTCGCGGCCTGGCCGGCGGTCGTGCTCAGGTTTTTCGGTGATGTAGGCGCGCTCCTCCGTCGTGAGCGGCCACCCTGACTTCTGCGGCTCGGCGGTGGTGTAGGGGTAGTCGAGGGCGAACAGCTCCAGCGGCCCGAGCAGCAGGGCGAGGAGTGTGAGAGGGGTTTTCATGTGGAGCGATCGAAACGGGTTCAGGGGCGGGCTGGCAACGCGCGGTTCACCTCGTCGTGGAAGGCCTTGCGCGCATCGCCGCCGCCGGTGACGAGGACGTTCTGCACCATGAAGACCGTGACGAGCTTGCGCTCGGGGTCAATGAAGCCGTGCGTGGCGAACGCGCCACCGTGGCCGAAGGCGGCCTTGGAAAAGCCGAGGATGGCCGCTTTCTCGCCGTTGCCGGTCTGCCAGCCGAGGCCGTAGTTGAGCGGCTTGCCGCCGGCCTTGTGCGGGCGCGTCATCTCGGCGATGGACTTCTCGGACACGAGGCGGCGACCGTTGTGGATGCCGCTGTGGAGAATCAGTTGGTAGAACTTTGCCATGTCCGCCGCCGTGGAAAACAGCCCGCCGGACGGCTCGGTCATGCGGCGCACAGCGGGGTCCGAGGTGACGAAGGTGTTGTAAGCCAGCACCAGTCCGCCGCCCTCCTCGGCGGTTTTGTAAGTGCGGGCGATGCGCGCGCGGAGCTTTGCGTCGGGATGAAAGGCTGTGTCATTCATGCCGAGCGGGCCGAGGAGGCGCTCCTGCATGAGCACGTCGAAGGGTTTGCCGGAGACAATTTCCGCGATGCGCCCGGCCACGGTTATGCCGAAACCATACTCGTAGGCCGAGCCGGGCTCGAAGGCGAGCGGTGCGCGCAACAGCTCCGGCGTGTAGCCTTTGAGCGACTGCGCGCCGTCGGTGGCTTTGCGCGGCGGAAACGCGATGCCAGCGGTGTGCGACATGAGGTCGCGCAACGTGATGGGACGCGCGGGCGGCTGGCCGTTGGCGAGCTTCACCTTGCCCAGCTCGGGCAGCCACTTGGAAGCCGGCTCGTCGAGCGAGAGCTTGCCCTCGTCCACCAGGGTCATGACGGTGGTGACGGCCAGGGATTTGGTCATCGAGGCAATCCAGAACACCGCGTCCGTTTTCATCGGCAGCTTCTGCTCGCGGTCGGCGAGGCCGGTGGCAGCGTGATGAATCACCTTGCCGTCCTGCATCACGAGCGTGACGACACCGGCGGCGTGATGCGCGGCGATTTCCTTGGTGAGCGCGGCTTCGATCGCCGGTGTGAGCGGCGAAGCGGCGCGCGCGGCGAGGGTGAACGCGAGCAGCAGGGCGGGGACGAGGCGGAGTGATTTCATGCGGGGAGCATCAGATTGTGCGGCGAACTTGGCGAGCGTGACTTTACGGAGCGGGCTTCAAAGCGACGCGCAATGGACTGGCTGACGGGCCGGCATCGTGCCCGGTTCGCCCGGGGAGGTTAAACAGGAAGTTGCTGCCGGGTGGGGCGCCACTCGGGTCGCAAACCCGGCAGAAACCGCCTGCCACGCGGATTCCGGGGCGGCCTTTCAGCCCGCGCCGCGCTGGCATCGGTGTTGCTTTGCATCAACCGATGCTTTGCGAAGCACCCAATCAACCAGAGGCCGGATCGGCTGCCCTTTGGCAGCGCGTGGTCAGCGACTATCGGCGGGCCAGCCTCCTGCAACGGCAGCGTCGCCTGGCGGAGAGCCGGTTCGTGCTAGAGCAGAACCTGGCCGCCAGTATCTTGGATTGGTCCGAATCAACGACGGAGGAAGGAGCGGTCAAAGTCCGGCGGCTGGACGAAATGTTCCGCTGTGAACTGGCGCGCTTGGAAGATGCCTGTCTCGCCAGTGAAATGAATCACCGGCTGGCCGACAGCCTTCTGCCTTCGCTCGCCGAGCAGATCGCCACGGAAGTCCGCCGTGCGGTGGCCGCGCAGCTCGTCTCCCCTGCCACCGTCGCAGCGCCGGTGGTGCTCGTTCCGTCCAAGCCTCCCGCGCCCCCGCCAGACGCAGTTCCGTCCCAGGCGCGCGCCCTGGCGTCCGACATTCCCTCCATCATCGATACCTTGTTCGCCCAGGAACTCGCCGCCAGCGCGGCCGCTTGAACTTTCCCGTCCCCAACTCAACACACACACCATGAACGCCCCGAGTCCCCTCCTCACCGCCACCAGCACCCCCCGCCAAGTCCGCCCGCCGGAACTCAACGGCAAAGGCCGGTTTGACATTTGCTCCAGCACCGGCACCGAACGCGCCGTCCTCCTGCTGGGTTTTGACTGGGGAACGAACAAATCTTGCATCAAAGGAGCCTACGGGGGCGGCACCGACCTCGCCGCCGATCTGATCGTGCCGACACTCGTGGGCTATGCGAAGGATGGCGTCGTGGAAAACCTCCTGCCCGACAACGCCAGCGCGCTCTTCGGCGAGGATGCCATCCGCCACCGGCTGCACCTGAACCTCGCGCGCCCCATGATGGATGGCGTGATTCACGATGCCGCCGCCGCCCGCGATTTCGCCCGGCACCTGCGCTCGCTCCTGGACGTGCCGGCTGGCTCGGAAATCCGCGCCGTGATCGGCATGCCCGCCAACGCCGAGGTGGCGGCGCGCGACCAGTTGCGCGAGGCGGTGGCGGGTTTGTTTGACCGGGTGATTCTCATCCCCGAGCCGTTCCTCGCGGCGCTTGGCTTTCGCGACGAAAGCCGGCTGCGCGACCGCGACTACGTGGATCCGATCCGCAACTCGCTCTTCATCGACATCGGCGGCGGCACCACGGACCTGTGCCTGGTGCAAGGCTACTTCCCTACCGCGAAGGAGCAGATTTCCCTGCGGTTCGCCGGCGACCGCGTGGACGCCCTGCTGCACGACGCCATCCGCCGCACCTACCCGGACTGCGAGCTCACCTCGTTCAAGGTCCGCGAGTTGAAGGAGCGCCACGCCTTCGTCGGAACCGCCAGCACCGCCGTGGTGGTGAGCGTGCTGGTCAACGGCAAGGTGCGGAAACTCGACATCACCGAGCAGCTCGCCCATGCATGCAGCGCGTTGCTGGGAGAAGTCTTCACCGCTGCCAAGCAGCTTATCGGCCTGTCCTCGCCGGACAACGTCGAGCAACTGCTGCAAAACCTCATCCTCACCGGCGGCGGCAGCCGCATCCGCGGACTGGACACCGAGCTGCAACGGCTGCTGGCGGCCGAGGGCTACGAGCAGCCGCGCGTGCAACTGGCCGGCGAACGCCACCGGGAATTCGTGGCGCTGGGTGCGTTGAAAGCCGCCCGGCAAGCCCGGGAGAACCAATGGCAGCAGGTGCTCAAGTGACCGGCGGCTGAACTTTGGTGTGTATCGGGACAAGCCCGCGGGCGCTGGAAGGTTCGCAAGTGCCACCGGCGCCCGCGCGGTCTCCTGCCCGGCGCGCCCGCCGCCGTCACGGAGAAGCGGGGGTGGAATCGATGCGGCTCGAGACTGCTTCTGCCCGCAAGTTTGCCCGCGAGAGGCTTGGCTTTGCGCTCTTTGTGCCCTTTCGAGGCCGTTCAATTTCGTAGTTCGGATTTCAGCGCGGCGCGGACGACTGGCAGCATCAGCTCGGCGAGCACGCGGTGGCCGGCGGGATTCGGGTGGCACTGGTCGGTGGTCCACTGGCCGATGTCCGTGCCCTTTGCCTCGGCTTGCAGCCAGTGCTGATAGTGGTCCACGAGCGGCGTGCGCTTCTCGGCGGCGACGGCGCGGCAGGCTTCGACATACTTTTCCAACCGCACGTTCGGATGTTCGCCGAGGCCGTTGAGCTTCGCGGCCTTGCCCCAGCGCGGTTCGGTCATCAGGACGGGCGTGATGCCGGCGGTGCGCAGCTCGTCCACGAGTTTGCCGAGGTTCGCACGATACTCCTCTGCTGTGATGCGCGAGGCGCTCTTGCCCTGATCCACGTAGCTGTCGTTGGTGCCATACATGATGGTGACGACGGACGGCTTTTGCGCGAGGACATCCTTGGCCAGCCGCTTCAACGCCTGGTCCGTGCGTTCGCCGCCGATGCCGACGTTGCCCACGGAAGCGTCCACACCCTCAGCCCGCAGCGCCGCCTCCAAGCGCGCAGCGAAGGTTTCGTCCGCCTTCACGCCGGGGCGGACACCCTTTGTGATGGAGTCGCCGAGCGTGACGATGCGGAGCTTGCTCGCAGCGGGTGCGGTCGCTCGGGCAATCTGGTTTGGCTTCGACCACAGAATCCGCGCCACGAAGGTCGCACCTTCCGCGCCGCGCTGCTTCGAGTCCTTCATGAACAAGCCTTCCGACACGGTCACCCAGGACTCGTCCGCGCTGAACACGTTACAGCCGAAGTTGCCGAGTTCCGCGCCGCGTTCGGGCACGACGACTTTCTCGGTGGCGCGGCGGACGCGGAGTGTGGCGGGGTCCACCTGGGCCATGAAGAGCGGCGCGCGATGGCGGATGATATGGTCGTTCTTCGCGCCGCGCCGGGTGTAGATGAGGAACAGCCCGTCGCTATGCGCGAGCCAGTGGGCCTGCGTGTTGTAGCTGCCGAGCTCGGTGCCGTCGTCGAAGACCCAAGGTTTCGGCTCGGCGAAGGTCTGGCCGTCGTCACTCACGCTCACATAGCCGCTCAAGTCGTTGCGCAGCGTGAGGAAATAGCGCCCTTGAAACGCCACAAGCGACGGCTCGTAAAGTCCGCGCGCAACCGGCAGCCGCAGCACGTTGCTATGGCGCGCGAAGGTGAGCTTGGTGCCATCGAAGCGGCACTCCGCCACCGTCGTGCTGAAGCGGTCCTTCGCGCTCTTCCCGATGTAGAGCGGCACGAGCAAGGAGCCGTCCGCCCGCACGAGCCATTGGGCGCAGGCGTTGCGGGCGAAGTTAAATTCCTCGTCCGCTGGCATCTCCAGCACCTGCCACGACGACCACTTGCCTGTCTTCGGTTCGAGCACGGCATAGACGGTCTGGTGGGCGCGCTTCACGTCGTCGAGTTGCTTGCCCTTCTCGCTGTAGCGGACCTGGCAGCCGATGGCGAGGAGCCGGCCTGTCGGCGCGTGCCAGCCGGGCGTCACGTCCGCCACGCTGATGGTCACGCCGTCGGGCTGCTGCTTCCAGTCCAGCTCGGGTGGCAGCACCGGGCCGACCCACGGCGCGGTGGGCGTGGCACGGGTCATCACATGCAGGCCGGAGTAATAGTCCGAGACCTTGAGGTGCTTCTGGATGGTCATCACCGCAGCCTGTGCGGCGGGGTTGGTGCTAGGGATTGCGGCGGCGCGCGGGTGGAACCAGAGGAACTTGCCGTCGTCATGCTTGAGGACGGTTTCGAGCTTCACCGTAAAGTCCAGCGGTTCAGCGGCCCGGGTCGTGAGCGCGAGCAGCGCGAGGAGCATTATGGGCAGGCGATTCATGGGGTCTGGCGGTTAAGCACCCAACGTCCAGCGGGCCTGGCGCAGGACGGCTTGGGTGCGGTCCTTCAACTTTTCATACCAGACGGTGAGCAATGAACCATCGTCGAGCTGCACGGTGCTGGGATAGCCGAGGTCGCCGGAGGTGCCGTCGCCGGAAAGGAGCATTGGCTCGCTCCAGGTTTTGCCGTGGTCGGCGCTGACGCGGGCTTGATTGCCGAGCGGAGCGCGGCGGTGGCCGTAGCTCATCACGAGCCGGCCATCGCGCAGGCGCAGCAAATGCGAAGGCAGGCCCCAGACGCCGATGGAATGCGGTTCGCTCCATGTCTTCCCGCCATCCGTGGACTCGGTCTGCAAGGTCTCGCCAGCATTCGGCTTGTTGTGGTTGCGGATGTGGACCAGCAGCGTGCCGTTGGCGCACTCGACGGCGTGCAATTCGTGGTAGTCCTTCGCCAAGTCACCCTTGCGGACGGGAATTTCCGCCAGCCAGCGCCAGTTCTGTCCGTCGTCGTCCGATACGCACACGCCGACACGTTTGTCGCCGGTCCAAAGTTCTTTGCCGGCGTAAAGCACGCGGCCGTCGCGGAGCTGGATTGGCCCGTGCGGGCTGTTCACGATGCACGAGTAGCGGGGCGACCAAGTCACACCGCCGTCGGTCGAGCGGAGCATCCATTGGCCCAGTTCCTTCTGCTGCGCCTCGGGGCTGAGACGACGATGCGCGGCCTGCCAGCGGGCAAGCTTCTCGGCGGGCCAC
>CAIPBN010000157.1 GCA_903863315.1 uncultured Verrucomicrobiota bacterium
CTCAGTGCTGAAGCTCACCTGGGTCATGCCCCGCCGGGTGCAGCGATCGAGCAGTTGCATGGCATAGTCGAGCTTGCCGTCCTTGTCTCCGCGCACGCGGATGATGAGATTGGGATTGGCGCGGAAATCCGCGACGAGCCGCGCCTCGATGTCGTCCAGTTTCATCGGGGTCTTTTGCAACCTGAAGTTGCCCGCGCGATCAATCTCGACGGTGCGGATGTCCTCGGCTTTCGGCGGGCGGGCCTGCGCGGGGTTGGGCGACTGACCCGGCAGATTCATGGTGAGCGAACCTTCGAGCATCGGAGTAGTGATGACGAAAATGATCAGCAGGACGAATGCGAGATCGAGCAACGGGGTGACGTTGAGCTCGCTCAAGGTCACCAGGGAGTTGCGTTGGGAGAAGCGTCGCATGGACCGGCAGGAAGTTCAGTAGGCAGGCGTGGCCTGAGGCGGTCGAGAGCGGCCTGGTTCAGGCAGATACTTGTAGAGCACCCAGGCGGATATGCCGACCAGCACAAATAGCGCAAGTCCGACCAGGAGCCGCTTGCGCTTGCGGTTGCGGAACAGCTTGCTTCGCCTCATCGGGAAAGCCAGAAACGCCAGCGGATGCAGGTTGCGCATGCACTTGGCGCACCGGCTGGCCGTGCGGACGTTCGTCTTGCCGCACTTCCGGCACTTGATCCACAGGTGCGCGCCGCACGCGACGCATTTATTCGCCTCGCGCGGATTGAACTGAAAACACTTTGCGCAGTGGACCGGATTGGAACCCGCCGCCACCGGCTGGGGCGCGGCGCTGGCTGGATTTTCGCTGGGGGCGGGTTCACTCATCCTTAAGAAGCTCCGTTTCGAGTTTGGACGCCAGCTCTTGCGCGAAGTTGTCAAGCTCCACGGTCTGGACGCGGAGATGGTGCACGAGCCAGTTGTAGCCAAACATCGAAGGGATCGCCACCAGCAGACCGGCCACCGTGGTGACCAGCGCGGCGGCTACGCCCGGAGCCATGGCCGCGAGGTCGGCCTTGCCCGCCTGTGCCACGCCGGCGAAGGTGTCCATCACGCCCCACACCGTGCCCAGCAACCCGAGAAAAGGCGCGCCGCTCACCGCCAGCGCGAGCAGGATGATGCCCGACTCCAAGACTAGGGCCTCACGAGCCACGGCACTTTCGAGCGTGCGTTTGATATGCTCCATGGCCTTGAGGGAAACATGCTTCTTGCGACCGCCTTCCGGCAGCTTGAGGCGTGCCTCCGTTTCCACGCAGCCTTCCTGATACACGGTGAAGAGCGGGCAGCCCTCGACCTGCACGCGGCGGTCATGAATGTCCAGCACCGCACGCTGGGCGCGGAATTCCGCCATGAACAGCTCGTTCAAGCGGCGGGCCCGCCGCATTTGCAGGCTCTTGGAGACCATGATGGACCAGGCGAACATCGAGAAGATCATCAGGAAGATGATGATGACCTTTGCTTCAATGGTCGCCTTGTCCCAGATGTAGCCAATCTGGGAGTTCATTCCGGCGGCAAGCAGCAAACCGAACGGCGCATTCATTCAGTGAAATCAACCCGGCACCAAGTGGTCGGGTTGGTGTAGCGTCCGGAACGCACCAGGTCAAAACAATCGTGGCCCAACCGCAGAAAAACGCTGCGGCGCTTACACCTTGGGCTCCCAGCCGGGACGGTATTCGCGCTTCCAGAGTTTCTGGGCCTCCGGGTTGCCCAGGATGCGGCCGGTCTTGGGGTCGATGTTCAACACCGAGTTGGTGCGGTAGGCGATGTTGGCCAGATGGCAGAGCTGCGCGCTTTTCTGGCCCTCGCGGATGTCGGAGTTGAGCGGCTTGTTCTCCCGGATCGCGTCGGCAAAGTTCTGGAAGTGCGGCACATCCCCGCCGCCGGGGCCGCCGGACTTCTTGTCCGTCTCCTTGCCGTTCAAGTCATAAACGATGTAGTCGTTGCCGCCGCTCATCGTCATCATGCCCTTGTCCCCGTAAAACGAGACGAACGGGTTCTTCTCACCCTTGCGTGCGTTGCAGGAGCTGTCATCCCACGAAGCACCGCAATGCCCGAAGTCATACACGGCGGACCCGGTGTCCGGTGTTTCCTGATCATCGTCGAAGTGGTAGCGCCCGCCCAGGAACGTCACCTTCGTGGGATAGTCCACGCCCAGCCCCCAACGGCACACGTCCAGCGCGTGGACGCCATTGTTGGCCATCTCGCCGCCGCCGTAGTGCCAGTGCCAGTGCCAGTTGTAAGGATGAAGGTTGTCCTTGTAAGGCCGCTCCGGCGTGGGGCCCTGCCAGAGCTGCCAGTTCAAGGTTTCCGGCACGGGAGCCGGCTGGCCTTTTTTGATCGAGCCCCGCGCGCCGTTGTAATAGCTGCGGGAGAAAAGCACCTTGCCGATGACGCCTTCGCGCAGTTTTTGGACAGCTTCGATGACGTTGGCATAGCTGCGGCGCTGATTGCCCATCTGGCACTTGCGCTTGTATTTTGCAGCGGCCGCGACGATCGCCTCGGCCTCCCATGGGTTGTGACTGCCGGGCTTTTCGACATACACATGTTTGCCCGCCTGCATCGCCAGGATCGCGGCGGGCGTGTGCCAGAAATTGGGCGTGGCGATCGAGATCGCGTCCACGTTCTTGTCATCCAGTATCCGGCGAAAGTCGCCGACGGCCTGCACTTTGCGGGTCGGCTGCTTGTCCTCGGCGGTCTTGCCGCCGCGGGCGAGCCGGGCGGAGTCCACATCGCACACATAGCCGACCTCGACATTGGAGGCGCCCAAATGCCCCGCCACATGTGCCATGCCGCGTGACAAGCCCATGACGCCGACCACAATGCGGTTGCCGGGGCTTTCCGCCGGGAGCAAGGCTGGCGGCTTGCCCAAGGCGAGCACGGCACCCAAGGCACCGGTGGAGTGGACGAAGCGACGACGGGAGATGACGGAGGAGTTCATGCGTGGAGTTTTCGATGGGGGCCGGGTGGATTGAATTCAGGAAAAGCAAACCGCGGCGACGCCGGAGCTCCGCCGCGGTTCGTCAGCCCAAACGGGCGCTTTACTGTTTTGGATTCGCCACCCCGATGGTGCCAAAGCCGATGCGCGGTCCGGCATTGCCCACGGGCTGTCCGCCGTCATCCGGCTTGGCGTGAATGATGACTCCGCGGCCGATGATGGGGTTCTTCGGGCCGGTCAGGGAGATGTTTTGGAACTCGGCGCGATACACGGTCTTGCCCTCTTCGTTGGCCTTCAGGTTTCCCAAATCACCGGCATGGCGAGCATCCGTGCCCGGCAGTCCGTGGGGTTTCTCCTCCGGATTGTAGTGTCCGCCCGCTTTCATGCCATCACTGGAGGTGGCGTCCCCGAACTCGTGAATGTGCATCGCGTGCTGCTGTCCGGGGGTGAGGCCGGAGATTTCCCCGTAAACGTAAACGGTGCCGTCCACCTCGGTGAAGCGAATCGTGCCGGCGCACTTGTTACCCGCCGTGGGCTGCACAACCGCGACGAGCTGCTTCACCTGCGGACCGGCGGCGGCTTTGCCGTGGTTGTGGCCGTGATCATCGCAGCAAGTGTGAGCGCAACCGCTCGTGAAGAGCATTCCGGCGGCAATGAGACCGCCGGCAAAGAAGATGGGTTTGTTCATAAAAATCAGGTTTTTGCTGCAGTTTGAGTTCGCCGCGAACGTAGGTAGGACCCGTTGCGAGAGCAAGTCCGAATCCGAATCCCGCAACCACCTCGCCGCCTGCATTCTGGCTGAACCTCGCTTCGCTCCGCGCTGGAGCTGGGGAAGCCGCGGCCCTCTTGGCCTCGTCCACATCTCAGGTCCGCCCGTTGGCGCACTGTTCCTTCGCTTGACGCAGGAGTATCATTCCCTTTATACGCCGTGGCGTCGTAATACTGCCACCAGCCCGCGCTCAACCTCCCAGCCAACCCAGAAAGGCATTTGTGATAAACATCAAGCGGTATTCGATCCTGTTCGTGGTGCTCACTTGCCTGAGCGTTGCACGTGCGGACACAGACGGGCGGTTCCTAGGCCGCGGCATTAACTTGGACCGCAAGAAGGTCATCCAGGCCCCTCCCCAAGTAGCCCCGGCCCCGGCACCCTTGCTGCCGCCTGCGCCCCGGCCCGCACCGCCGGAGCCACTTCCGGTTCCGCCGGCCCCGGCCCCTGCAGTGCAACACGACACCCATTGTTGCAAGGTGCGGCTGCTCAAGCAGATGCCCGCCGAAGTGGCCTTCGGGCAGGAGTTCATGTATCAACTTCAGGTAATCGCCTGTGAAAATGTGGCCGAGGTGGTCGTGCGCGATGCGATTCCGGACGGCGCCTCCTATGTGCGGAGTGAGCCGGCCGCCCAGCTTTCTGGCAACCAAATGGTCTGGGCCTTGGGCGACATGGACGCTGGGCAGACCCGCGAAATCCGCATCTGGCTGCGCCCGGATCGCGAGGGCCGGCTGGGTTCTTGCGCCACGGTGCATGCCTTGTCCCGGGTCTGTGCTTTCACCGTTGTCGCGCGCGCCGCGCTGGCGATCACCAAGACCGGTCCTGCCACCGCCCTGCTGGGCGAGGACATCACCTACAACATCGTGGTTTCCAATTCAGGCACCACTGCTGCGCGTGGCGTGGTGATCACCGACAACCTGCCTGATGGCCTGGCACACTCCAGCGGCCAGTCAGCGCTGAGCCTCAATGTTGGCGACCTTGGCCCCAGCCAGTCCCGCTCCTTCCCGATCGTGGTCAAAGGCGTGAAACGGGGCCGTTACTGCAACATCGCCACCGCCACCGCCAGCAACGCCCAGCGCGTGACCGCCGAGGCCTGCACCATGATCACTCAACCCGGCTTGCAAGTGACCAAGGTTGGGCCGCAGGAGCAGTTCATCGGCAAGACGGCTGAATACACGATCACCGTCATCAACATTGGCGACACCCGCTTGAACAATGTGACGGTGACCGACAGCGCCCCTGCTGCCACGCGCATCCTCTCGGCCGCGGGGGCAAACGTGTCCGAATCTCAAGCGATTTGGCAAATTCCTGAACTTGGCCCCGGCGAGCGACGCTCGTTCAACTTGTCACTGACCACTGCGACGGCCGGCACGCACGCCAACTCGGTGGTCGCCGCCGCTGGAGGCCTGACGGCCAATGCCCAGGCCGCCACTCTTTGGCGCGGCCTCGGGGCCATGCTGGTGGAAGTGGTGGATGATCCCGACCCCATTTTAATTGGTGGCACCACCACTTACACCATCCGCATCACCAATCAGGGCTCGGCCGATCTCGTCAACGTGAACACCGTTGGTCAATTTCCTCGGGAGATCACGCCCGTGGCCGCCCAGAACGGCACCATCACCGGCTCCACGGTCCGTTTTCAGACCATTCCCCGCATCGGCGCTGGTCAGAACGCCACCTTCACGGTCACGGGGCGTGGGGCCATCGTCGGGGACGCGCGGACGAAATTCATCTTTACCGAAGACAGCCTGAGCACCCCGGTGGTGGAAGAAGAAAGCACCCGGGTTTTCTAAACTGCGAGGCTCGCTGTTTCAGTTCGTCTTATCTCGGCAGACAAGTCTGGAAAGTGCTGTGAATGGGCCTTGATTATGGCTTGACGCTCCTCCCCTACAACGGGACACTCCGGGTTGTTCGGAGTAGCTGCGAAAGTTTTCCGTTTGGTTTGTTCATCACAATAACATGATTATGAAAAAGACTGTTTGGTTGGCGGCCATGCTCGCCGTGGGTTTGAGCCTCTCTGTCAGGGCCGATGACGACGACGTGAATGTTGGGCAGTCAATTGATTTGGTCCGGCGCATTCCGGCCACCTCGGCGGCTCCCGCCCCCAAGGCCCAAGCCTCCCTGAACAGCAGCACCACCGACAGTCGCTCTGGCAATGTCCGGCTCACCAAGCAGATGCCGGCTGAGCTCACGCTCGGGCAGGAGTTCATGTATCAGTTGCGCGTCCAGGCCAACGAGAACGTCGCCGACGTCATCGTGCGCGACGTGGTGCCCGACGGCGCGACCTACGTCCGCAGCGAGCCCGCCGCCGAGGTCTCCGGCAAGAACCTGACTTGGAAGTTCAACGAGATGGACGCCGGCCAGGCCAAGGACATCCGCGTCTGGCTTCGCCCGGACCGCGAAGGCCGCATCGGTTCCTGCGCGACCGTGTTCGCCCTCTCCCGCGCCTGCGCCTTCGGCGTCGTCGGCAAGCCCGGCTTGGCCATCAAGAAGACCGGACCAGAAACCGCCGTGCTGGGCCAGGACATCCCCTACACCATCACCGTCTCCAACCCCGGCAGCGCGGTGGCCAAGGCCGTCGTGGTCACGGATAATGTCCCCGATGGTTTGAGCCACGTCAGCGGCCAGAGCACCGTGACCTTCAACGTGGGTGACCTGCCTCCCGGCCAGTCCCGCACGCTCCCGATCGTCCTCAAGGGCACCAAGCGCGGCAAGCACTGCAACGGGGCAAGCGCCGTGGCAAGCAACGTCACCAAAGTCTCCGCTGAGGCTTGCACGACCATTCTGGTCCCGGGCATCAACCTCGTGAAGGAAGGCACCAAGGAGCAGTTCCTCGGCAAGTCGGCGGATTACACGCTGACCGTGAGCAACACCGGCGACACCAAGCTGACCAATGTGACCATCACGGACACGGCCCCGGCGGCGACCCGCATCCTGAACGCCGCTGGCGCGACGGTGGTGGGCAACCAAGCCACCTGGCGCATCGCCGAGCTGGGCGCGGGCGAGAAGAAGTCGTTCACCCTGTCACTCACCTCGGCCACCGCCGGCAGCCACTGCAACCTGGCCAGCGTCGTAAGCACCGAAGGGCAGAGCGCGCGGGCAGAGGCCTGCACCCTCTGGCGCGGCGTCGGTGCCATCCTCGTTGAAGTGGTGGATGACCCGGATCCGATTCTGGTGGGCAGCACGACGACCTACACCATTCGCGTCACGAACCAAGGTTCGGCGGACTTGGTGAACATCAACACCGCAGCGGTCTTCCCGGCGCAGATTGCCCCCGTGGCGACGGCGCAGGGCACGGTCACCGGACAGAACGTGAAGTTCCAGACGGTGCCCCGGCTGGGCTCGAAGCAGTCGGTTGAGTTCCGCCTGACGGCCCGCGGCGTGAGCGTGGGCGACACCCGCGTGAAGTTCACCTTCACCGAGGACAGCCTGACCTCCCCGATCGTGGAAGAAGAGAGCACTCGCGTGTTCTAACCTAACCACCACCGCTTACAGCAAAGGCCCGGCGTTTGACGCCGGGCCTTTTGCTTTGTGCAGGTCGGTGGGAATAAACGTGAGTGCACCGGCCCCGTTTTGGGAACGGCCTTGCGCTCTGCGGGCCACGCAGCATCATCGGCGCGCGATGAATCACGAGCCGTTGCTCCAAATTGAAATTCCCGGCGTCCGAAAGCTCAAGAGCGGCAAGGTCCGCGAAGTTTTTGATCTGGGCGATTCCCTGCTCTTCATAGCCACGGACCGCATCTCCGCCTTCGACTGCGTCATGCCCAACGGCATTCCGCGCAAAGGGGAAGTGCTCACGCAAATCTCCCACTTCTGGTTCGATCAGACCGAGCGGATCGTGCCCAACCATCGCCTCACCCGGGCCAATGACGCGTTGCCCGCAGGGCTTCAGTCGAGCCAGATGGCGCGGCGCAGCATGGTGGTGAAAAAGGCCACGCCGCTGACCATCGAGTGCGTGGTGCGCGGTTATCTGGCGGGCTCAGGGTGGAAGGAATACCAGCGCAGCCAGACCGTCTGCGGCATCAAGCTCCCCGCCGGGCTGGTGGAATGCTCCGAACTGCCCGCACCCATTTTCACACCCGCGACCAAGGCGGAGACCGGTCATGACGAGAACATCTCGTTTGA
>CAIPBN010000158.1 GCA_903863315.1 uncultured Verrucomicrobiota bacterium
AAACGGCGGGTGGAAGGATGGGGGCATGAATACTCAACTCCGGCCGGCCAACCCCACGCAGAAGTTGCAAATGATCGGGCCACACGGTGAAATGCTGGTGAAATGCTCGCTTGCTTGCTCTTGAGGGAGACCACACTGTTTGCTCCCTAGCAAAACCCTCCACTTCCTGATGAAGCGGCGACAGCCGACGCCGCCAACTGGAACGCAGCGAGAAGTTCGCCCGTGAGAATAACCTGATCCTCGACAACAGCCTTCGGTTGCTGGACGAGGGCAAGTCGGCGTTCAAAGGCAAACACAGAACAGAGGGTGCGCTGGGCCGCTTTCTGGAGGCCGTAAAACAGGGGGACGTCGTGTCCGGGTCCATCCTCATCATTGAGAGCCTAGACCGGTTGACCCGCGAGGACATCGACACCGCACTAGAACTCTTTTTGGGCATTCTCAGGTCGGGCATCGACATCGTCTCTCTCGTCGACGGCCAGTGGTATTCGCGCGAGGCGATCAAGCGCGAACCGACCAGCCTCATCACGAGCATCGTCTCGCTCTGGCGGGCGAACGAGGAGAGCCGCGTCAAGGCTGACCGCATTGGCCGGGCATGGGAGCAGAAGCGCAAGGACGCCATTGAGCGCGGCGTGCCGCTCACTAGTCGCTGTCCCGGCTGGTTGCGGCTGGATCGAACAGGTAAGCGTTACGAACTTGTGACGGCACGTGCTCAAAAGGTGCGCCTTGTTTACTGGCTTACCCTGCGCGGTTGGAGTCGCGAGAGAATCGCCAAGCTCTTCAACCGGCACAAGGTGCCGGCCTGGGGCGATGGGCGGCGCGCCGCCAACGGCCGGCACCCTTCCTACATCACCAAGCTCTTGGACAATCGTGCTGTGCTCGGCGAGTTTTTGCCGCACAGCGGACGGGGTGGCTTGCGCAAACCGATCGGGGGGCAGGTGAAGGGGTATTTCCCGCCGGTGATTTCAGAAACCATGTTCTTGCGGGTTCAAAGTCGCCGGCCCGGCCCCCGTGGTCGCGTGGGACCCAACATCACCAACCTGTTTCGCGGGCTGTGTTTCGACGGCGACCATCCAGCACATGGCATGCACATCAAGGATTGGGTTGGCGGAGGTGATCCAACGCGCTGCTACCTGCGATCGGACTATCGGCGTCTGGCCCCGCAAGACGAACCCCCATTGTCCTGGAATTACGCGAAGCTCGAACGGTTGGTGCTGAATTACCTCGGTGACTTGGACTGGCCGTCCCTGACCGCAGGCAAGACTCAGGAGTTACGTCGGTTAGCCGAGCGAAAGGAAGTCTTGGAAGGGAAACTGATCGAGGTTGGGCGCCAGATGAAACGGCTGCTGTCACTAGCCAGATTGAGTGGGGAGCTGGCGGACCTAGCCGTGGAGATCAAGTCGCTGGCGACGGAACGCGACGCCCTAGCCTCGGAGCTTGGAGGAGTCGAAGGGCAAGTTGCTATCAAACGGGAATTCGGTGTGCGCGAAATGCAGGAACTGCTCCAGCAGTTGGCCGGTAAGACTGCGGACTTCGCGACTCGATTGAAACTCAGAGATGCCGTTCGCCGGCTGGTTGAGGCGATCTATATTCACCGGAAGGTGCCCGAACACTTGGCGGCGGGATTGCGTCCGCAAGGTGGTTCGGCGCGCGAAAAGGCGCGTATTGAGCCGCACTTGCGCGGAAAGTGTATCAGATTGGTCTTCCGGAACGGGGCGGAGCGCTGGCTGTTGCCCAGCGATGATGCGGATTACGAGGTCTTGCGATTGGACGGCGTGACCCCACCAGACAAAAAGCACCTGACCGTCGTTCAAGATGAGCTGGGTGGCCGACAGGTGACGGACCAGCGGTTCGAACGCAAACTGGCACCGGTGAAAGCCGA